>CAZLBS010000657.1:0-2226 GCA_964557505.1 uncultured Nitrospiraceae bacterium
CGACGGGCTGCCCGGTGGAGAAGGCGGGACGCCGTAGAACGCCTGGACGACACGCCAGAGGAGCTGGAGGTGGCGATGAAGCGCCTCAAGGCGCAGGGCGCGCTCGACGGGGTCGCGTGTAAAGAGCCATGCCGCCATGCCGATGGCAGCCACCAGCACCACAGCCACAACGATGAGGCCGACGACGCGGAAGTCGACAGCCGCGAACATGTCGGAAAGGGGGGCGCGGCGCTTCTTGGCAGCCGGAGCCTCCGCGGCGATCTTCTGACCGGTGAGCAGGTTGGTGCCGCAAGCGACACAGATAATGTCGCCCGGCTGCACGGCCGCGCTGCAATTCGGACACGTTTGCGTGGCGCCGCCGCCTCCGCGCGCGGCGGGCGCCGGCGCTGCGCCCATACTCAAGAAACCGCCGCAGTATGGACAGTTGTCGAGCGTTGGGCTCACTTGTTTGGCGCAGTGAGGGCATGCAATCAGGTTTGCCATATATGACGTTCTCCGGCAGTGCGCCGTGTCGGCGGCTCACGATTCTCCCGGCGGCTTTGGCAGTTCGGCGCCGCAGTGCCGGCATCGTTCGGCATCGAGGCCATTTTTCCCGCCACACCGCGGGCAGCGTTGCGTCAACATGACCGGAATCGCCACAGCGGCGATGGTCAAGACAATGCCCGTCATGACAACGAGATAGATTTCGCCGGCCACGCGGGGCCCCCTCGTCCGGCGCCGCACACCCCCACTTCCCAGAGTCCGGGAATGGCGCGGCCCGTGTCCGTTCATGCGACGCTTCGAGACCATTCTATGATGGCTGCGGCGAGGCGTCAAGAAATTATACGGGTATCTGCAAGACAAACGTGCGCATATGCTACGCTTGTTGACATGAACACAGGAGAAGACGGAGAGCGTTCTGGATTCGATTCATCGGCGGTGGTGGCCCTAGAAGCAGCGCCCGGGGTAAGCCGCGCGCTTGCGGCAGATGCGGCCGCCATTAAGGCCCTTGTGGATGCCGCGGCTTTTCAAGGCGCCATTCTCCCGCGCACGCGCGAGGAGATCGAAAGCGGCATCCGCGATTTCGTGGTCTGGCGCGACGAAAATGGCGAAGTGCGGGGCTGCTGCGCCGCTCATGTCGACACGGCGACCCTTGCCGAAATCAGGTCCCTGGTGGTCGATGCGAATTTGCGCGGCGGCGGCATTGGCAAAGCCATGGTGCGCGCGAGCATCGAAGAGGCGCGGCTCATCGGAATCAAGCGCGTGTACGCGTTGACCCGGGCAGTTGCTTTCTTCGAAAGCCTGGGCTTCAAGAAGGTGAGCATGCAAGTCTTGCCTGAGAAGGTGTTTAAGGATTGCCTCCGCTGCTCGCGCTACCATCACTGCGATGAGACGGCCATGATTTTTGATCTCGGCGGGGACACGGCATGACGGCGGCGGGGGCCTTGAGCAGCTTGGGCTTTGGCAATATGGCCGAGGCCATATTGAAGGGGGTGCGCGAGACGAACCTCTTCTCAGCAGAGGCGATCCACGTTTACGACATCGCGGAAGCGCGCCGAAGCGCGGCCCGGGCGCTGGGCTTTCAGGTACACGCGACGCCCGATGGGCTAGCGGCAATGCCCGGCGCGCTGTTGATTGCCGTAAAGCCGCAGCAATTTGCCGAGGCTGCCGGCGCCATTCAGAGCGCGTTGACGGATGATACGCTGGTCATTTCAATTATGGCGGGCGTGGGCATCGCGGCGGTTGGCGAGCGCCTTGGGACGGCTCGGGTCGCCCGCGTAATGCCGAATCTGCCGGCACAAGCCGCAGCCGGTGCGGCCGGCATCGCAATGGCTGAGGGCTGCACAGAGGATGACGTGAACCTCGTGCGCAAGATTTTCGAGGCAGTGGGTACAGCCGAAGTCGTCGACGAGGCTGCCATCGACACGATCACGGCAATCAGCGGGAGCGGTCCCGCGTATTTCTTTCGCATGGCTGAGCTTATGGCCGAAACAGCAGCCTCGTTTGGCCTGCCAGAAGCCATGGCCTCAAGGCTCGCGGCTCAGACGTTGATCGGCGCCGGGGCCCTCGTGCGCGAGACAGGCGAGGGTCCGGCTGTTCTGCGGGCGCGCGTGACATCGAAAGGCGGGACGACTGCCGCGGCCTTGGATGCCTTCGAACAGGCGGGACTCGGGCCGTGCATCCGCGCGGGCATGGAGGCTTGCCGGCAGCGGGCCCGCGAATTAGGCGCTTAAGCCCACGAAGATA
>CAZLBS010000658.1:0-2219 GCA_964557505.1 uncultured Nitrospiraceae bacterium
CCTCCTCCATCGTGCTCGCGGCCCCGTTGATCGTCCAGAGACGCAGCGCTTCGTGCCGCGTGAGCAGATTGTTGTCGCCATACATGGAGTCGCCACCCAGGCTCTTGCCCGTTGCGAGCCACGCGAGAGAAAGCCAGGGGTTGTAGCTGGCCACACGGGCGGCTTCGTCGATGATGATTGGCATGCGTAGTGCATGGCCATTGTGGGTGCGTGTCTGCACGAAGCCATAGGCCCACACGTGGTCGTGATGCCCTTGACACAGCAGCATGCACGAGCCGTCGTTGCGAAAGTCGGCGGCGTTTAGGCTATCTGCAAGGCACTTCGAGCCCCAGCGGCAACTCCGCGAGAGTATGCGCCGCAATCTGCGGGCCGAATGCAGGATGAGCTTCCGCCGTGTGACTGGTTGCTGCCTGCTTGAATGGAAGAGGCCATCTACCCGGCTGGCATCCAGCACGGGCGGCAGCATCAGTTAAACGCGCTCACGCCCGCACACTGCCAATTGGCTTAAGAAGATCATGGCGCACGGCCTGTGTATAGTATGGTGCTGCGGCCCCCTTCGATGCGTACGCGCCTTAGCGGCGCGCAGGGATTCCAGTTGTCAGCCCTGCGCGGAGCCCCATCGCGACGTGCCCGCCGCGTGTCCCGTGTTCTTGCGCCAGCCATGGCGCCCTGAAGCATCTCATCCGTTCAACCAGCAGGAGGTCAAGGCGCGGCATGTCTGAAGCCAACCACCCTCATGTTCATGAACACAAACCTTCGCTGCTCCACAATATTCTCGTGGGACTCAGCGTCAGCGTAGTTACGCTCAGCTTGAGCGCGGCCTTGGGCGTGTTGACCGGGCGCGGCGCGTTCGCGGGAATGCTGTCTGCCTGCATCATTGCAATCATCACCTCGCTGCTAGGGGGTACCCGCGTTCAGTGTTCAGCGCCGACTGGGCCCATGAGCGCCCTTGCAGCCGTCATCTTTGCCAATGCGATTGCCTACACGCACGATGGCGCACTCGGACTGAACGCCGTCCATTTCTTTAATTTGATTCTCGTCCAAGCCGCGCTCCTCTTGCTCTTAGGAGGCCTGCTGCGACTCGGCCGCTTCATTCACTACGTGCCAAATGTCGTCATTTCCGGCTTCATGGACGGTATCGCCGTGATCATTTGGATGAGCCAAATCAAGCTCTTGTTGGGCGTCGCGCCTACCAATGGCCTCGAAGGCGGGTTTGTGCTCAACAGCCTCGTCGCAGGAGCTACCTTCGGCCTTACATTCCTAGTAACGCCGCTGATGAAGCGCATCCACCCGCGCCTAGCCCTGTATGTCCCTTCCATGCTGATGGCCTTAATAGTGATGACAGTCGTGAGTTTAGCGGCGAATCTGCCCATAGGGCGGGTCGATATAGGTGAGGGGCTGCACAGCATGGAAGCCCTCGTAACCAGGGTGACCGACAACTGGCTGCCTGCGTTGCCGCCAGCCGCGCTGCTGGCGGCTCTGCCATTCGCCGCACAAATTGCTGCCCTGTGCTACATCGACTCGCTGCTGACGCTCCGTATCCTCGACCGCATTACCGGGCGCAGCTCCCGGCCCAATCAAGAGTTGAGCGCGCAAGGTTTGGCCAATGGCATGACCGCGCTCTTAGGCGGCGTGCCAGGAGCTATGGCCACAGAGCGCAGCGTCATGGCGGTGCGCGAGGGCGCCACGGGGCGCGTCGCGGGCGTCGCGGTAGGCGTCTTTGCCTTTATCCAGCTGCTCCTCCTGCAAGATGTTATCGCCTACATTCCTGAAGCCGTCTTCAGCGGCGTGCTGTTCAGGCTCGGCTGGGACGTCTTTGACTTCGTGCCGATACGGCTCTACTTCAAAGAGTGGGCCCGGCATCGGATCCATCTCGTTGAAAACTGGCTGGACCGGCATGACGATGAACCCATTTTCGTGACCAACCTAGAAATGGCGCTTATCGTGGCTACCATGGTGATTACTGGCTTGACCAACTTGATTATCGCGGTCGCTTCTGCCACCGCCGCCTACCACTTCATCCAACGATTCATTACCCGCGGCAAACCCCTGCGCGACCTGAAACCCTTTGTGGAAACCGGCCCCAAACTAGAGGCAGATGAATAGGGGCCAGCTGCTCGAAACAATCTTGCATGTCTTGCGAAGCCAAATGCTCTTGCGCGGCCATTGTTTCCGTTCGCCGCTTTCGTAGACGCAGCGCCTGCACGTCATAAGCGATG
>CAZLBS010000659.1:0-2211 GCA_964557505.1 uncultured Nitrospiraceae bacterium
CCCAATTTCGCCAAGCTTCGAGCCGGCGGGACCTTCGCCCGGCTGAAGACGACCATTCCTCCGCAGTCGCCTGTCGCGTGGACGAGCTTCGCCACCTGCACCAACCCGGGCGGTCATGGCATTTTCGACTTCATTCGGCGCGATCCGAAGGGTCCAGGGGGCGGGCCCTTTCCGCAGGTAGGCACAGGCACGCTGCGGCATGCCTCGCTCGATCCGGAAGGTTCGGTAAGCCAGCCGCCGCAAGGCGTCTATTACCGCAAAGGCGATCCGTTTTGGGTGGCCGCGGATCGGCAGGGCCTGAAGTGCACCATTCTCAATGTGCCGTTTGCCTTTCCCGCGGATCCCATGGCGCATGGGAAACAGCTATGCGGCCTGGGCGTGCCCGATTTGCGCGGGACAACGAGCATCTTTTACGAAATCGGCACGCATATCACAGAACAGGAAGATGTCTCGGGGGGCATGCGCATTCCGTTGAAGATTGAAGGGGGCATCGGCACAGCGGCGCTTCCCGGAGCGCGCGATCCGCGTCAGCGCCGCGCCACCTACATGCAAGTGCCGGTTACCGTCGCGCCTGACCTGGACGGTCAACAGGCAACGTTTACCGCGCAAGGCAACACGCTCACGTGTCCCTTGGAGCAATGGTCGAATTGGTTCGAATGGAGCTTCGAGGTCACCCCGCAGTACACCGCGCGTGCCATCTCCCGCTTTTATCTCATGCAACTCGAGCCTGAGGTGAAACTCTACATGAGTTGCCTGCAGTTTGATCCACGCGTTCCCTATGCGCCGTTCGCGCATCCTGCGGATTACACGGCGCAGTTGGCCGATCGGTACGGCTTGTTCAAGACCATTGGCTGGATTTACGACACGCATGCCTTGCGCCAGGATGCGCTGGATGAAGAAGCCTTCATTGACGACGTGCGGTCGACGATGGAATGGCGCGCGCAGTTGACGCTCGATGAGATCGATGCGGGCGGCTGGCACATCCTCGCTTCGGTGTGGACCGCCACCGATCGGGTGGGGCATATGTTTTGGCGCTTCCGCGATCCCGAACACCCGATGTATGATCCGGCCTTGGCGGAAACCTACCGGGAAGCCCTCGAAGAATGCTATATCAAGGCGGATGAAATCACCGGGCGGGTGATGGAGCGCCTCGATGAAGACGACGTGCTCTTCGTGATTTCCGATCATGGATTCGAGACGTTCCGGCGCGGCTTTAACGTGAACACGTGGCTTATCCGCAATGGCTATTTGGCCGTGAACGGGCAGACGGACCCGGCCGCGGCCTACACCGATGAGCGCTGGATGCAGGGCTTTGACTGGGCCAACACGAAGGCCTATGCCATTGGGCTGAGTTCGCTGTATTTGAATATCCGCGGGCGTGAAACGTCTGGGACCGTAGCGCCTGACGAGGCCGAGGCCTTGATTGCCGAGCTGCGGTCCAAGCTGCTCGATGTCGCCGACCCGGCGACGGGTCAGAAGGTGTTCTCGAACATCTACACGCGGGCGGACTTTTCGGGGGAATCGCTCGCAAGCGCCCCCGATATCTCCTTGGGTTATGCTGAGGCGTATCAGAACTCGAAGGCAACCGCCGGGGGAAGTGCGCCGCAAGCCTTATTCGAAGATAATGAAGACAAGTGGAGCGGCGAACATGCCGCGTCTGATGCCGCGCGCTTGCCGGGCATCTTTTTCTCGAATCGAAGGATAGAGCAAGGCGAGCCGGACATCCGCGATTTGGGCGTGACGGCGTTGCGCTATTTGGGCGGGGAGGCGCCCGGCACATTTGAAGGCAAACCGTTGCTTGCGCCCTTGACCACACCGAATACCCAATCTGCTTAAGGAGACTGCTGTGCGCAGAATCATGATCATGCTGCTTGCAGGCATGGCATTTTGCAGCTATGCCTGGGGGCAGGCTGTTGAAATCGATGTGACGGGCCAGGCCGACGATCGCATCCCGGTCGCCGTGCCGCCGTTTGCCTACGAGCCGGCCGCGGAGATGACCCAGGTGTTGCGAGAGGATCTGGAATTCACCGGGCTCTTCCGGGTGATTCCTGAAAGCCGCTATCCGGCCAATTTTGAGGCCATCGAGAAAGATGCGGCGGCCATCAATTTTTCGTCGTGGACGCGAGTGGGAATCGAATTGTTGGTGCACGGCTATGCCGGCCCGGCAGACGATGGCGATCGGATCCGGCTGCAGGCGAGGCTCTTCAGTGC
>CAZLBS010000660.1:0-2211 GCA_964557505.1 uncultured Nitrospiraceae bacterium
GCCATCATCGGCATCCTGGCGGCGATTCTGCTGCCGGCACTGGCGCGGGCGCGCGAAGCGGCACGGCGGGCCAGCTGCCAGAATAACCTCAAGCAATTCGGCCTTATCTTCAAGATGTATTCGAACGAGAGCCGCGGCGAGGAGCTGCCGACCCGGCTGAAGAAGCACGCGGGCACGTGCCTTAACAACAGTCCCATCATCAACGCGAACCACCTGTGGATGGACAGCCCGGCGCTTTACCCGGAGTACTGGAGCGACGTCAGCATCGCGCTGTGTCCGTCGGACCCGGACGAATCGGAATTCGACCGCTACTTCCGGACCGACCCCGTGCGGCCCTGCCGTTTCTGGGACATTTCCTACCAGTACCTGGGGTATGCCTTTCAGCCCGAGCACTACCTCGTGCCTGGGGTCGCCACGGACAAGTATCCCGTCATCTTCGGGGATTTGAACGGCAACATGCTCAATGCCGCGCTGAGCGACTACGCGTTCAGCGGTGGATACCCTCCCGGCACCACGCTTCCGACGAACAGTCCTGAATGGGCCAATATCCATGAAGACGACGTCGACCTTGGCAGCATGACGCTCTACCGGCTGCGCGAGGGCATCGAGCGGTTCTTCATCACCGACATCAACAACCCGGCCGGGTCGACCAAGGCGCAGAGCACGCTTCCGCTCATGTGGGACATCTCGCTGTGGCCCTCCGACCCGAACGCCGGACAACCCTCCTTCAACCACATCCCGGGTGGCGGGAACGTGCTCTACCTCGACGGCCACGCGAAATTCATCCGCTACCAGGACGAATGGCCGATGTGCAGTACCTGGATTTTCTTCCTGGAGCAGCTCGTGGGCGTGATGACGCCGTAAGCAACGCCGACATCGCTCGGCTTACACCCCGTGGCGCGGTCTTCGGACTGCGCCACGGTCATTTCTGGAAACGGTTTCCTGTTGCCTTGCACGCCTTGCCATTCCATTCCTGAACGATTTCTTGTATTTGAGGCGCATCTTCGGCGTACATCGTCACCGTAGCTTCATCAGCGGATGATAAGATGAAGGGAGTGCCTATATACGAAGGAACCATGCATTTGAGTGTCTACACCGAACAAGAACTCACGTCGTACACGGTAGACAGCGAGGACAAGATTCTCGACCTGAACGAGGGTTGGGAGGCGTTTGCGCGCGCGAACCATGGGGACGGCCTGACGCTCGACACCCTCCGCGGACAGGTCCTGTGGGACTTTATCGCCGACCCGCAGGTGCGCCAGGTGTGGCGCTATCTCTTCGCGCGGGTGCGCCAGACGCAACGCGCCATCACAGTGCCCTACCGTTGCGACTCACCTGAGATGAAACGCGAATACAACGCGCACCTGGCGCCGGAGCAACACGGGCGGATTCGCTACGAAAACCACGTGTACAGGGAAACGCCGCGCGAGCCGGTGCGCGTGCTCGCGCTGGACCGCTCTGAACACACGGAAGACTTCATCAAGATGTGCAGCTGGTGCAAGTCCATCGAGCACAACGGCCGCTGGTTGGCCCTCGAGGACGCCGTCGCCGACCTCGCCCTGCTCTGCAACGAGCCCCTGCCGCAGCTGAGCCATGGCATCTGCCCGCAATGCTATACGAAAGTGCTGGAGGCGGCGCAGTAGCAACGCACAGGAAACCATGGAAACGTGCCGCCCGTAGCGTGGCGCCCGCAATCGCCCCGAGCCTGCGGCAGTCTACGCCTTGAAACGGCGGTTTCATCGCTGGGAAAACCCCTTCTTTCGCATCAGGCCCATTTGCCACCCTGATGTGATTCATCGTCGTACCTTCCTGTTCGCGCTGTGCAGTCGGTGCAATCCGGGCTTCACTCTTGCTAAGATCGGGCAAAGTTGAGCACCTTCAAAATGGCGAGTTGGTACACCAATGCCCAAGGCCTTTATTCAGACATACGGCTGTCAGATGAATGAGCATGACAGCTTCCGGATGATGGACATTCTGGCGAAGGAGGGGTATGCCTCGACGGATTCGGTAGACGATGCCGACGTGATCCTCGTGAACACGTGCAGCGTGCGGGAGAATCCGGAAAACAAGGTGTACAGCCAGCTCGGGCGCTTGCGTCAGATTAAGCAGGCGCGGCCGGATGCCATCATCGGTGTGGGCGGATGCGTCGCGCAGCAAGAAGGCGAGACCATCCTGAAGCGCGAGAAGGCGGTCGACATGGTCTTCGGGCCG
>CAZLBS010000661.1:0-2200 GCA_964557505.1 uncultured Nitrospiraceae bacterium
AAGCGCTTCCGGCAGCGGATGCGCGAGTGCGCCTGCCGCTACTTCTCGGCGCGTGAATTGCGCCCAGAGTCCGTCGATGAGCGATGCATCGGCCCGGTGCACCCGGGCGATTTCCTTTTGCGTCTCGGTAAAGAAGTAGCCGCCGTCCTCGATGATGAGGTCGGGATAGCTCATGCGCGTGTCGAGCTTTGGGTCGTAGAGCAGGATTTCCGGCTGCGACCAATGCATCCGGCCATCCCGCTCGATGCCGCCGCTCAGCCAGACCGGGTTGCGGTCGTCATACGTTTGGCCGCCGTGATTGTGAAACCAGAAGAGGTATTTGCCAGGGGCAACCTTCCAGATGCGGGGGCATGCGCGGGGATTCTTCATGGGCCGTCCGCCCGGCGCGTAGGTGGCGATCTCGGGCAGGCTCCACGTCTGTCCGCGGTCGCTGCTGTAGCTGTGCGCCGGATGCCCCATCGTCGTGCGGTACATGCAATATAGGACGCCATTGTCCAGCGCGACAATATTGTGCTCTTCCTGCACGGAACCGAACGCGGGATTGCGAATCCCATATTCGCCCCGCGGCAGGAGGGTCCATTCAATGTTCGAGAAGTCGCGCTCGGTGAGGATGTTGGGAGAGTGAAACAGCCAGCCTTCGCCTTCCTCAAGCATGTAGCGGCCGAGTTTGGTAAAGCTAAAAAACACCTCGCCCCGATCGATGATCGGTTTGCAGATGCCCCAGAAGATTTGGTGTTCCCCTTTGTAATCATTGCCGCGATCGGCCTCGGTCACGCGCAATGGCAAACGCTGCCGTTCCGACCAGGTGCGCCCGCCGTCGTCAGACCATTTGCAGCAATACCAGCCGAGCATGTCGGCGCGTGGCGGCAGGCGGTTGCCGTTGTAGCTGTAGAACACATAGATGCGTCCATACGGCGTGATGAGCGGCACGGCCCATGACGCCTCCGGGCCCGTGGGCGGCTCGATTGGAATCAACTCCGACCAGGTTTGGCCCTGGTCGTGGCTGATGGCGGCGGCAATGTGCTGCCCCGGGCGGCCTTCCTGGCCCGTGCCGGTCGTCAGCGTGCACACCCAGGCGCCGTCGTCTCGCACCACGACATATGGCTGATCCGCATAGTGAATGCTGGGGATGGGATCGCCCGTTCGAATGTTGCGCCAGTCGAGATGATCCGAAGAACCCGGACCCGCCGTAAGGAGAACGCTCGTCAGCAGTGCTTGCATCAGCATTTACAAAGCTCCCAAGGGTTGCATGCGCTGCCATCATAGGCAGACGCTGTCCTACGGATCTTAAGTTTGCGGCATTTGTGAAAGCTGTGGCTAGTCGAAGAAGACGAGGTAGGGCTTGTTGGCGTCGGCGAGCCGCTGAATGAGCACGGCGAGTTCCATGGCGTGGTAGTCGCCCCACATGCTGGATTCGCCCTGGGGGACTTTCTTGCCTTTGGGGACGTGGTCCCAGCCGTTGGGGCGGTGGTAGATGCTGTGGAGGATGAGGCCCTCGTGGTTGGGGTCTTCGCTGAGGTAGGGCTTTTGGAAGAGCGTGCGCGCGGCGGTGAGGCCGGCCTGGAAGTAGCGCTTGCCGCCTTTGTTGACGCCGAGGTAGGCGCCGAGGCGCTGCTGTCGACGGGTTCGTAGGGATTGTCCGGCTCGCTTGCCTTGGCTTGCCAGTTCTTGAATTGCGCCAGGCCAGGAGCGCCGGTGTCCCAATAGGGGATGCCGTCCTTGGCGGTGTGCTCGATGAAGAAATCGGCCGTGGCGCTGGCGGCGTGCTGCAGCATGGTCATCCACCTGGCCTTGCCGCCGTGGGGTTCGAAGGCCTTTTCGGGCATCGCGGCGAAAGCTTCCAGCTCTTCGGCGCATCCCAGGAGAATCCAGGCGAGCCCGCGCGTCCATGTGGTAAACGGCGAATAGCCCTGCTGCGTGCTGGGGCAGCGGTATTGCCCATTGACCGCATTGAAGAGGCTTTCATGCACGACGCGCCCGGGGGTGTCATAGATGTCGCGCCCTTTGCCGTCGTAGACGTTGTAGGCGAGCGTCGCCTCGATGTGTTGGAGGGCGCGGCCCAGCAAGCTGATTTTTTCGTCGCCCTCGCCCATGAGCACATGTCCGAGTTGATGCGCCAGGACGAGCGCGCGCACGCTGCGGAGCGTGTCGCTGAAGAGCGAATGGGGGCCGTTGAACGAATAGATGAAGCCGCCGCCGT
>CAZLBS010000662.1:0-1714 GCA_964557505.1 uncultured Nitrospiraceae bacterium
GACACGCTGGGCGAATCGCGCGAGATCACCATCACGTTCGAGAAGTCGCCCAACACCAACGAGTGGCTTTGGACGGCGGATGATGCAAACCCGGACACCACGGTGACCGGTTCGGGGACCATTCAGTACGACGCGAATGGGAACTTTGTGAGCACGACGTCGACGCTGGTCAGCGTCGGGTTTGACCCGCCGCCGGATCCCGCGGAGCCGGTCGATCCCTTCGAGTTCAATGTCGACTTCAGCCAAACGACGCAATTGGCTGACATCAGCGACATTTCCGTGCAGCGGCAGGATGGCTTTCCACGCGGCACGCTGGAGGTGTTCAACATTACGCAAGAAGGCATCATCAATGGCGTCTTCAGCAATGGCCTGACGCAGCCGCTCGGACAAGTGGCGGTCTCGACGTTCTCGAACAACGGCGGGCTTGAGCGCGTGGGCGACAACTACTTCCGCGATACGCCTGCATCGGGTGAACCGCAGGTGGGATTGCCCAGCACCGGCAGCCGCGGACAAGTGACGGGCGGCGTCCTTGAGCGCTCGAACGTGGACCTCGGCGTGGAGTTCAGCAATCTCATCATCACGCAGCGGGCGTTCCAGGCCAATGCCCGGACCATCACCACGGCCGACACCTTGTTGCAAGAGACGGTCAACCTGGTGCGGTAGCGGGGCCCTATAACTAATTGACGGAACTGCGAAAGCGGGGGAAGGCCTGACGGGAGTGATTGGCTTTCCCCCGCCTTCGCTTTTGTTGAGCAGGGCTAACCCGTTATTGTGCAAGGGCTTGACCGCTGTTACAATGAGTCATACGAGGAACCCCGCATATCCCGCAGGGGGGCGTGCGTGACAGGAGCGCGGGAACCGGCATATGGACATTGCAACGCTCATCGGGCTGGTCGCAGGTTTCGGCTTGGTGAGCATCGCCATCTTGATGGGCGGGAGCCCGACAATCTTTGTCAACCCGCCGTCGATGTTGATTGTGGTTGGCGGCACGCTGGCCGCGACGCTGATCAATTATCCCTTGCGGGACGTGTTGAGCACGTTCAATACCTTCAAGAACGCCCTGATGCACAAGGAGACCAATCCTGAGGGCGTCATCAACAAGTTGGTTCAATTCGCGACGGTTGCGCGGCGCGAAGGGATTCTCGCGCTGGAGAGCCAGGCCTCGCAAGAGGAGGATGAATTCCTGCAGCGGAGCGTGCAATTGGCCATCGACGGGACGCCGCCGGAGTTGATCAAGGACATCTTGACGACCGAGTTGGCGTTTTTGGAAGACCGCCACTCGATGGGCCAATCGATCTTGCTGGCGATGGGCGCATCCGCGCCCGCGTTCGGCATGATTGGAACGCTGATTGGCCTGGTGAACATGTTGGCCACGTTGAACGACCCGTCGAAGATTGGCGGGGCCATGGCCATCGCCTTGCTGACGACGCTCTACGGCGCCTTGCTGGCAAACGTGGTGTGCATCCCGGCGGCGGGGAAACTCAAGGTGCGCACGGCGCATGAATTGTTGGTCAAGGAAGTCATCATCGAAGGCATCCTGTCGATTCAATCGGGAGACAATCCGCGCGTGGTCGAGCAGAAACTGAAGGCATTCGTCTCGCCCGACATGCGGAAACGCATCGGCACGCGGTAAATCCGCGGCTGCGATGAGTGCCAAAAAGAAGAAAAAGAAACAAGACGAAGACAAGGGCGGTGCTCCCGCCTGGATGGTCAC
>CAZLBS010000662.1:1724-2199 GCA_964557505.1 uncultured Nitrospiraceae bacterium
AAAGAAGAAGAGAGAAGAGGAGGGAACGCCGGTCTGGATGGTCACCTACGGGGACCTCATGAGCCTGCTGCTCACTTTCTTCGTGCTGCTGTTGTCGTTCTCGACCATGGCGGAGCCGGAGAAATTCAACTCCGCGATGCAGTCCATTCGCGAGGCGCTGTTCATTTTGCAGGGCAACCCGTCGCCCCTGCCGCTGGACTTCGTAGAACCGGAGCGCGATGAAGCCATCGACCGGTTGCGGACGATGGCGCGGGAACTCCGGCGGCGGATGCAGGTGCGCAATCTCGACGAGAATGTGGACGTGGAATTGCAGGAGGAGGAGGGCATGCTGCAAATCCGGCTGCCGAATGAAGTGCTGTTTGCTTCGGGCAGTGCGGACTTGTTGGCCGATGCCCTGCCGGTTCTGGAAGATGTCGCGGCAGTGCTGGAGGAAATCGGCGAGGGGCGGGTCGACGTTCGCGGCCACACGGACAAC
>CAZLBS010000663.1:0-933 GCA_964557505.1 uncultured Nitrospiraceae bacterium
CGGTCGGCTGCCGCTGATAGGCGGCGAGATAGAGTTCCTCAACGGCTTCTGGCGCGGGCACAGCTTCCTCGAGCTTGCGTGCCAGGCGCCCATGTTCCGCCTGAATCGCGTTGTTGATGGTATCGCCATTGATGAGGTGAAGCGCCTGAGTGAGCGAAGGATCTTCGCTGCGGTCGCAGGTGCATGCGCTCTCACGCGCGGGCCGCCCGAAGGCGTCTAAGAAAAAGTTGCCCGAGTTGCCGTTGGCCACCTGCGTGGCCCGCGCCCCGAGCGGCAGGGCCGCGAACTTCACCTTCGTGCCGGTGACCTGGCAAATGGCATCGAGCAGTTGCTCCGCGGGCAGACGGCGCACCATCGCCACGGCGAAATTGCGTTCATCGCGGACCGTGGGATTGCGCGGCTGCGTGCTCTGCTGGTAGGTGTTCGAGTTGCAGATGTCGCGCACAAGGGCCCGTGTGTCGTAGCCGTATTCAATCAGCTTCTGCGCCAGGGTGTCGAGCAATTCGGGATTGCTCGGCGGATTGCTGACGCGGACGTCGTCTACAGGGTCGACGATGCCGCGGCCAAAGAAGTGCGCCCAAATGCGGTTGGCGAGGTTCTGGGCGAACCATGGGTTTTCCTCGGCGGTCAACCATTGCGCCAGGGCTTCGCGGCGATCGGCATGTTGAATGTTTGGCTGCGGGCCGCCCAGGAACTTCGGCTGCATCACGGAATTGTCGCGCAGATTGCGGACCTCTCCGTTGCCTTTGTCGAAGATTACCGTTTCACGGGGATCGCTCGAGTTCTTGCGTCCGACTTGCGCGAAGAAGGCGGCGAACGAATAGTAATCGTCCATGGTCCAACGGTCGAAGGGATGGTTGTGGCACTGGGCGCATTGCATGCGAATGCCGAGAAAGACCTGCGCCACATTCTCCGCCATGATCTTCGGGTCGC
>CAZLBS010000663.1:943-2194 GCA_964557505.1 uncultured Nitrospiraceae bacterium
TTCAAGCACATAGAAGTTCACGGCGGGTTCGGTGAAGTTGCCGCCGCTCGCCATCACCAAGTCGGCGGCCAACTCATTGGCGGGCTTGTTTTCCGCGATGGCTTGACGCAGCCAATCGTTGTAGCGGTGCATGCCTTTGGAATCGAGTTCGTTTGTGGTGCGCACCTGCAGGAGTTCCGCCCACTTCATGGACCAAAGGTCGTTAAACTCGGGGCGTTCCAGGAGGCGTTCGATTAGCTTGGCGCGCTTATCCGGGCTTTCATCGGCCAGAAACGCGCGCGTTTCATCGACCGTTGGCAGCACGCCCAGGATGTCGAGATAGACCCGGCGCACGAAGGTTTCGTCGCTGCAGCGGGGAGCAGGGGCGACGCGCAATTTGCGCAGCTTTTCGTAGACCAGCTCGTCGACGAAGTTGACGGGCGCGGCATCTTCGGGCCATGCCAATTGATCGGACGGATCGGCAACGATGACTTGCGACACGACCGCGAACGTGCCGTAACGGGCCATGATGTAGGCCTCGCCGCGGCCGCCTGCGGTTGCCACGCCTTCGCCATCGATGGAGACGGTCATGTCGTCGCTCGAACTCAGAATGGCCATATCCGTGACGTCGCGCGTGGCGCCATCGCTATAGGCGGCCAGAACGGAGAACTGGGCCGAGGCGCCGGACGCGTCTTCGGCGGCGCCCGATGGGATCCCCTCCAGTACCGCGGCTTTGGGCATCAGCGTAATGCCGGTCAATTCTTTGACGCCTTCCTCGTCGTTCCGGGCGCCTTCAGCAATCCAACGGCGCAGAATGCGGTACGCCCTGCTGTCTTCCTCCATGACGGCTCCGCCTTCATGCATCACCTTGCCCGTGGGCTTGAGCAGCATGAGGCTCTCATCCGGCAGGGCGGGGTTGAGCCGGCGGCCCTGTTGATCCCGCGTCAGGCTCAGGTAATCGTGGGCGGGATCAAAACCAAAGAGAGACAAACGGAAACCGTTCTTGCCTTTCGAACTGCCATGGCATCCGCCGGAGTTGCAGTCGAGCCTCATGAGTACCGGCATGACGTCGTTCTGAAAGCTGACGGGCGGCGTGACGCTGGCATTGGCAACCACGACGGGGGCGGTTACAGATTGTCCGCCATAGTCGAGCACGAGGTTCGTTTCGCCGTCAGCCACAGGCGACAGGGCGCCGGCGTCATACGCGGCCGTGGAGGTAATGGTGCAGATCGTCGATGTGGGCTTGCTTGTCGGCGACGTCCATGGCCATCA
>CAZLBS010000664.1:0-2184 GCA_964557505.1 uncultured Nitrospiraceae bacterium
CGCGACCTTTGGAGCCTGATCGACACGGGCGCCGCTTCCGCGCATACGCCCACGGAAACCAAGCGCTATTACTCGAAGCTGCTTGCATCGATCATCGTGGCGAAGAATCCCGAACAATTCGGCTTCACATTGACGCCCGAACAGCCGGAGCCGTATGTGCGGATACCCGTACGCGGGTCGTATTCGCTGGCACAGCTGAGCACCCAACTCGGTCTGGATGACGATGACCTCTTCATGCTCAATCCCGAATTGCGCCGGAAGCGCACGCCCTCGAGCGGCGAATTCGCGCTCGCCGTTCCCGCCGGCTATGAACGCAAACTCATCGCCGCGCTCGAAGATGTCACCCCCGAGCGTGCTGCGCCCACGCCGCCCTCTTCGCCGCGGACAGTGGCCCATGTCGTGCGCCGGGGCGAGACCCTCAGCGAGATTGCCGAGCGCTACCAAACGTCGCTGCACGCCGTGCAGCGGGCAAACCGCATCTCATCGCCTGAGCGCATCCACAGCGGACAGCGGCTGACGATTCCCGTCAGCGCAAGCTACATCGAAAAGCGCGAGGCAGGCAGCAGCGGACCCAGCGGCTCCGAAACCTACAAAGTCGCGCGCGGCGACAGCCTGAGCGATATTGCCTCGAAGCATGGCGTCACAGTGCGGCAGATTCAGCGCTGGAACGACATGGGCTCGCGTACGCGGATTTACGTCGGGCAGACGCTCAAGGTGCGGCCCTATGGCGAGAGCGAAGGCGGCTCACCGGCAGACACCCCGAGCGGACAGCAACTCGTGCACACCGTGGCGAAAGGGGAATACCCCGGCAAGATTGCCGCGCGCTATGGCGTGAAGCTGAGCGAACTGCTCGCCTGGAACAACCTTTCGAACAACAGCACGATTCAGGTAGGGCAAAAGCTGACGGTGTATTCGAACGGAAGCGGCTCCGCCTCAAGCGGCGGCGCAACGCCCACCAAGGTCATGCACACTGTGAAGCGGGGCGAAAACGCCTGGCTCATCGCCGCGAAATATGGCGTCAGCGTCAATGACTTCCTCACGTGGAACAACCTTGACAGCCGCAGCGTCATACAAGTCGGCGACGAATACGTCGTCTATACAGGCGGGAGCGGCTCCGCCAACACGAAAACCGCGAGCGTCGAGAAAGTTTCCCACACCGTGCGGCGGGGCGAAAACCCCACCATCATCGCAAACCGCTACGGCGTCTCTCTGAAAGACCTCATGGAGTGGAACGGCTGGACCCGCAGCACCGTATTGCAAGTGGGCGACACTGTGGTCATCTACCGCTAGGCGTATTTGCGGATGACCGCTTGCCGGTCTTCCTCATCGAGCGAGTTGAGATAGGCGTTCCAGCCGGGGCACAAGCGGGTGTGCCACTTCCAGAGACGGCCTTTGAGTGAACCGGGATTGGCGTCGTAGGCGGCGCGGAGCGTGCAGGTGGCGCAGGGATGTCCGCTTGCGTGCTTGCTCATCGTGAAACCCTCCACAGAAGCACCGTACGCGTCCAGCTTAGCATGTTTGCGCCGCTGCTGGGCAGGGCATCGTTGCCAATGCGCAGAGATAAAAGAAGCGGCCCCATGCGTTTCCGCTTGGGGCCGCTGGTTTATGCGTGCAGGATCTAGTTCGAGGGCTTATGCCCCTGCTTGGGCCTTGATGAGGTTGAGCGCGCTGCCCGCCTTAAACCACTCGATCTGCGTTTCGTTATAGGTGTGGTTGACGGGGAACTCGTCGGTCGAACCGTCGGCATGGTGCAGCACGACGGTCAACGGCTTTCCTGGCGCGAATTCGGTCAGGCCCAGGATGTCGATCGTGTCGTCTTCCTGCACCTTGTCGTAGTCCGCTGGATTGGCGAAGGTAAGGCCGAGCATGCCCTGCTTCTTGAGGTTGGTCTCATGGATGCGGGCGAAGCTGCGGACGAGCACCGCGCGCACGCCGAGATAGCGCGGCTGCATGGCGGCGTGTTCGCGCGACGAGCCCTCGCCGTAGTTCTCATCGCCCACGACCACCGAGCCGATGCCCTCGTCCTTGTAATGCCGCGCCACGTCCGGCACAGCCTTGTAGTCGCCGTCGAGCTGGTCCTTGATCTTGTTGGCCTCGCCGTTCGCGAAGTTGATCGCGCCGGTCAGCGTATTCTCGGCGATGTTATCGAGGTGGCCGCGGAAGCGCAGCCACGGCCCCGCCATC
>CAZLBS010000665.1:0-2180 GCA_964557505.1 uncultured Nitrospiraceae bacterium
GCTTCTCGCAGGCGCGCCTCGAATGCCCGCCGCTCGTCCTCGGCCCGCCGCGTTTCCGTCAAATCGCGAATGACCGCAACATCCATGTCCATGCCCATGACATGGGCATGCAAGGGCATCACCGTGACCTCCGCCGGAAACTTCGGCCCGCCGCCGCGCTGCACATGCGTTTGCATGCGCAAATATCCGCATTCACCCAGCGAATCCAAAACCGCGCAGCGGAACTGTTCCCGGTCCGATTCGTCTTCAAAGAACACCAGCGTATCCGTGCCAGGCCACGATTCTTTGGGCCGGCCAAAGATGGCGCAGGCAGCCTCATTGGCCTGAACGATACGATTCTCGCTCCGGTCAATCACGAACACAGCATCATTCAAACTTTCGAGAATGGCCTCTTGCAGCGCCAATGTTCGTTTCAATTGCCGTGAAGAAGCCCGCCTGTCCGACACATCGAAGAAGACGAAGCCCACCTGCTTCTCATTGAGCTTGTAAGACGTGATCTCGAACCAGCGCTCCCAACGGGGCGAATACATGCAGAGCGTCAATGGGACCCCGCTGGCAAGCACTTGCGCATTTGCTTCTACGAAACGGGCGGCATCTTCCGGGCCGTTCACTTCGCTGCAAAGCTTCCCGGCGATCTCGCTGGGATCGAGCCCGGTGTGCTTCTTGAAGCTTTGATTCGCCCGCACATAGCGGTAGTCGACCGGGCGCCCGCCGCCGTCGAATACCATCTCAATGACTACGAAGGCATCCAGCATGTACTCGAAGACATCGGCCAGTTCGGCCTGGCTCGACCGCAACGCTTCCTGGGTTTCCTGATACTGCCGGTGCGTCTCTTCCAAATGCCGGGCATAATTCCGCAGCCGCTCCTTGTCGCTCATCGCTTCCCCGATAGCTGCGTAAAAGGCGGCAAGAAAGAAGATGGTCGCCACCCATAAACTGCCCTGCCACATGGCGTTAGCCACGGACTCCGACAGGCCGGCGGCCCCCGCCCAGGAATGCGTCCCCGGCCCGTCGAGCACATCAAAGACCGGCAAGGCAATGCCCGCAAGGAGGACCAACGATGCGACCATCAACATGCCCCGGATAATGCCGCGCCGGAAGGTCGACAGCATGAAGTAGGTCGTGGGGCCCGCAAAGAGGATGAGCGCAGCGATGGCCAGCCAATCTTCGTAAACTGGATTGAACAGCTCAGTCATGCGATTGGCATAAATGCCGATGACCAGCATGAAGACAAAGAAGAGGCTGATCATGACTGGGATGCGCAGGCGCAGCGGCAACCCTAACCGCTGAGGCTCTTGGCCGCGCTCGAATGTTGAAGCGTCTGCCATGCCGGCCGCTCCCTCCCCTTCAAGAACACTCGTGGAGTGCTGCCTAAGTGTATCAGGTTATTCGTGATTTTGACAACAATTTGCCATATTTACGGTTTTGACGCCCGGGTGAGCAGTGTTTCGAATGCGCTGCGATAGGCGCTCGCAAGCGCCGCATCCGCCAAGATAACGGCGTTCTCGTCGTTCTCTGTGTTGGCGGCCTTGCTGAAGTTGTAGCTGCCGGTGACGACGTAGGAGTTGTCGACAATCATCACTTTATGGTGCATGGTTTCGGGGGCATCGTCCAGATAAATGGCGGCGCCGCGAGCCGCTAGAAAGTCGTCGCGGGGGTAGGGTCCGCCGGCGGCCCGCCGTTCGAAGAGCCCGCGGACTTCAACCCCTGCCGTGATGCGCTCGGCCATGGCTTCTGCGATAGGTTCGGAGGTGAAGCTGAACGCCATGAAATCGATTTGCTGCTCAGCTTCCTCGAGCAGGGCGACCAAGGCTTCTTCGAGATTGTCTTCGGGCGCAAAATAGGTGCGAATCAGGATGTCGCCAATACGCATTTGCGGGTGTGGCGTGGCCGCTGGCGAGCGCGGGCCAAACGCGCCCCCGAACATTTCATCGAACTCCGCACCATAGTTGTCCGCCATCCGCACCGAAACGATGTGCAAGGCATTGTTGGGATTGCGAAAGAAGCCGTTTTCCGTGGCATTCGCGGAGCCGGTCCACACGATTGCGCCATCCACCACGCAGAACTTGTTGTGCATAAAGGCGGAGCGTTCATCGAGGCGTACGGGGATGCCGGCATCGATGCACCGGCGAAGAGCAGGCCGGTCGCCGTAGTGCTCGTCGGACACGAGCCGCACGTCG
>CAZLBS010000666.1:0-2178 GCA_964557505.1 uncultured Nitrospiraceae bacterium
GGCGTCATCGGCTGCAGCAGCGAATCGAACCCTGCCAGTCCGGGCGCCGAAAACGCGGAGGCAGCCGACGCGCCGGACGAACTGGTGTTTCTCTTCCAGAAACAGCGCGACCCCTCGGAGGTAGCGGCCGCGGCTGATGAACTGGCCTCCTATCTGACGGATGCCCTAGGCATGCCGGTACGCTACGAAATCCCGGCGCAATACAGCGCCTCGGTGCAAGCCTTGATAAGCGGCACGGCGGATGTGGCCTATGTGTCGTCGATTCCATATTTGCTGGCACGGCGCGATGGCGGGGCGGAGTTGATCGCCGTGGAAGAACGCCAGGACCTCGGCGGGGAGTGGCGCACCACCTATGACTCGGTATTGGTGGTGCGTGATGACAGCGAACTCGATGGCTTCGAGGATCTCGCGGAGAACCCGGGCGGCATCCGAATGAGCTTTACGAGCGCGCAGAGCACATCGGGCTATGTCATTCCCTATCGCCAGATGGTGAAGGCAGGCGTGCTGGAACCCGGACAGGATCCGCGCGACGTGTTCGCGTCGGTTGTGTTCGCGGGCAGTTACGACGCTGCCGTGCGCGAAGTTCTCGAGGGGCGCGCCGACGTGGCCGCGGTGAGTCACTATGTCATTGAGGGCGAGAGGGCGGAGACCTATCTGGAGCCCGAAGAACTCGACGCGGTCCGCGTGCTCGAACGCTTCCCCAATGTGCCCACGCACTTGATTTGCGCGCGCGCCGGCCTTGATGAGGCTCTGGTTGCACGCATTCGCGAGGCGCTCTTGCAACTCAGCGGCGAACGCCCCGAACTCCTGGCCGATGTGTATGGCGCCAAGCGGCTCGTGCCGCCGGGCGAGGGCGACCACGTGGCGGCTGCCGCGGAAGCCATTGAATACCTCGGTGTTGATGTCGCGGGCATGGTGAATTAACGGCGCGGCATGCATGCAGCCGTGATGTTCCGTGCGGACTGAGCAGCAGGCAACGCTTGCGCCGGCCGTTGTCACGCAAGGGCTGACGCTTACATACCCCAACGCCATCACGGCACTGCGTGGCGTTTCATTCGAGTTGCGTCCGGGCGAGCATGCCGCGATTGTCGGGCCGAGCGGCAGCGGCAAGAGCACCTTGCTGCGTTGCCTCGCCGGGCATATGCCGCCCACGGCCGGCAACGTGACACGCCACGGCGCGGCCGCCATGGTCTACCAGGATTTGCGGCTGGTGCGGCAGCGCAGCGCCATCGGCAATGTCCTCGACGGGGCGCTCCACCGTCTTCCCCTGTGGCGGGTTTTGCTGGGCTGGCATCCGCGCGCCGAACGGGAACGCGCGCTGGCCATGCTGGAACGGGTCGGCCTGAAGCATCGCGCCGCTTTTCGCGCCGGCCAACTCAGCGGGGGCGAGAAGCAACGCGTCGCGATTGCGCGGGCGCTTATGCGCGACCCGGCTATCTTGATGGCCGATGAACCGGTCGCCTCCCTGGATCGTCCCACGGCTCGCCACGTCATGGAACTCATCCGCGGGCTGGCCCATGCGCATGGCTTAGCCGTGATCAGCGTATTGCACGACCGCCAGCTCGCGGAAGAAACGGCGGACCGCGTGCTGCGGCTCGCGTCGGGAACGCTCAGTGAGCAGGCGGGCGCGGGCGCACTGGAGGAGACTGAACCAGAACCGCGGGAACAGGCGCCGGAACCGGACGAACGAGCCGCGGTGTCGGAGGCTGCCGGCCCGGCGCGGCCGCCATGGTTTCGCCCAGCGGCATTTGCCGCCCTTACGGCCGCCGCCGTCCTCCTCTATGGATGGGCGATCACGGCGATGGACGTGCGCGAGCGGCAACTGCGCGATGCCGGCCCGCGCATCCTCGAGTTCCTCCGCAACATGTTGCCCTCGAGCATGGACGAGGTGCAGGGCGTGCCCTGGGGCAACCTGTTCGCGTCTCTGCTGGAAACCCTGCACATGTCGCTCTTGGGCACCACCGCGGGCGTCTTGCTCTCGCTTCCGCTGGCCGCGCTCGCTGCCGAGAATACTTCCCCGCGCTGGGTGCGCCTGCCCATGCAAGTCGTCTTGAATAGCGTGCGCACCGTGCCGAGCCTGATTTGGGGCTTGCTGTTCGTGGCCGCGGTGGGCGCGGGCCCCCTGGCGGGCGTGCTTGCCCTGACCGCCTACAGCGTCGGCTATCTGACCAAGTTCTT
>CAZLBS010000667.1:0-2175 GCA_964557505.1 uncultured Nitrospiraceae bacterium
AGGTAGTGGCGCGACTGATTCCAGCTGAACACCCACGGGATGGCGCGCAAGTCGTCGAAGGTGCGTTGGCCGCTGCGGCGAGCCGGGCGCGAGCCAATCGTCGTGCGTTCGAGGACGTCGATGGGCGTGGCCTGCGACCAATAAGTCAGAAAGTCGTCCCGCTCAAACAGGGACTCGTAGGCGGCCTTGCTCCACTTGGCGAGTTTTTCCGCGATGTCAAGGCGGCGCGGGTCCTCGTCATCCTCGCTCGCATGCTTCACACTTTCCGAGCACACCCCCGCGAGCAGCAACTCTAAGTTGTATTGCGCCGTTTCAGGATTGTGAAACTTTTGCGCGATGACCTCGCCCTGTTCGGTCATGCGCAGCCGCCCGTGCAGGGAGCCATGCGGCAGGGCGGCAAGGAAGCGGTGCGTCGGCCCGGCCCCACGGCTCACGGTGCCGCCGCGGCCATGAAAAAACAGGGCTTCGGCCCCGTGCTCATGCACCGTGCGTGCGAGTTCGCGTTGGGCCTTGTACAGCGACCACAGGCTCATCACGATGCCGCCATCTTTGTTGCTGTCGCTGTAGCCCAGCATGATCTGCTGGCGGGGCACGGAGCCGCCGCGGGCCTTGAGACTGGCCTGGCTGATGGGATGCGACAAGAAGGCCTCCATGATGGCCGGTGCGCCCGCAAGGTCATCAATGGTTTCAAATAGAGGAACAATGGGCATGGGACAATAGGCTTCGCCATTTTCCCCGCTGCGCAACAAGCCCACTTCGCGCGCAAAGAGGTAAACGGTGAGCAAATCAGAAGCATGGCGCGTCATGCTGACGATGTAGGAGCCGATGCCGAACATGCCATGATGGTCGATGTGCTGCGCCACGACGTTCATGTAGCCAAGCACGTTGTCCGCTTCGCCGCCAAGTCTCGCTCCGCGCGGCGCAAGCGGCCGGGGCGATTGCAATTCTTCCATGAGGAACCGCAGGCGCCGGCCGAAATCCCATTCGAGGTAATCGGGCGCCGCTATGCCGCCGGCCTCGAGCAACTGCATCAAGGCCTTGTCGTGGTAGGCGCTGTTCTGGCGGATATCCAGGGAAGCGCTGTGAAATCCAAAGACGCGCGCCAAGCGAATGACAGGCTCGACGTCGGCCCGTGCGAGCCGTTTCGCGCCCACGGCGATGAGCGATTCATGCAAGAGCAGGAGTTCATCGCGGAGTTCGTGCATGCTGCCGTATGTGCATGCGGCGGCGGGCGGATTGCCCCAGGACCCGGGCGCCGGCAGGCGGCGCCGCATCGTTTCTACATATTGGCGCCAGGGCTCGTTCACATACGCGTCGACCGCATGCCGGTGCGCAAGAGACAGCCGCTCCAGTTGACGGGCCAGCGCCTCGCGCAAGGCCTCCGGGGGCGTCTGAAAGGTCTCGTACAGGGTCATCTTGCCGCTCAGTTCCGTGAGCGACTCTTCAAGCAGTTCGAGCGCGGTATCGCGGAGCCGCCCCAAGGTCATGCGCGTGGTATCCGGGGTGACGAGCGGGTGGCCGTCGCGGTCGCCGCCGACCCAATCGCCGAAGGCAATGGTCGGCAGAGACAGCGGATCCTCGATGACATCCTGGGGATAGCCGGTGCGCTCCCAGTAAAGCCGCAGCCGTGCATCAAGCGCCGGCAATACCTGCGGAAAGATCTCGCGCAAATACAGCAAGACGTTGTCGAGTTCGGTTTCCACGGTGGGCTTGCGCCCATACATTTCGACCGTGCGCCACAAGCGTTCGAAGACGACCTTGATGCGCGTGGCGATTTGCTCTTGCTCGCGCGGGGTGTATTTTGGGTCGGCGCGAAGATTGAGCAGGTCGTAGAGTTCCCGGTGCTGGCGCAGCACGGCTGGCCGCCGCGCTTCGGTCGGGTGCGCCGTGAGCACCACCTCGACCCGGGCTTCCGAAAAGTGGCGCTTGATTTCCTCGGGGCTGAATCCCGCTTCATGCAATTGACGCAGATTCTGCGCCCACAAGCCGGGGTCGTGCGAGGTTCCGATGGCCCGCTCGCGGTCGCGCCGTGTTTGGACCGATGCCGTCTCTTCAATCAAATTGAGCAACTGAAAGGCAATGGACAGCAACTGTATCTCACGGGCGGGTGCGGGGCCAGGCGCATCCGCGCAGCCGATGCCGTTCTCGAGCCAGGGTATGCAGCCCGCGACCGGC
>CAZLBS010000668.1:0-2174 GCA_964557505.1 uncultured Nitrospiraceae bacterium
GCGGGCTGTCCTTGCTTTCGAGGGAGTCCAGGATGATTACGCGGGCGTTGACCGGGTAGCGCTCTGGGTCAAGCCGCCTGAAGGCGAATGGCAAGCCACAACCTTGCATGCCCCCGGCGCATCGTCAGGGAGTTTTACATTTACGTCGTTTGAGGCGGAGGGGCGCTATTCCTTCGGGCTTGCAGCAGAAGATCGCTTTGGGAATGCCACGCCAGTGCCCGCCGGCGAAGGGCTGCACCAAGTCCTTTTCGACACAACGCCGCCTGCAGCGCCCGTACTTGCCGGGCCGCCGTCTTCCTCGAATGGACCAGCGAGCCTGACGTACTCCGGGGTCGCCGATGAGACAAGCGGCATTCGCCAGGTTGAACTATGGGTCCAGCGTCCGGGTGAGTCATGGATGCTGACGGAGGTTCATCAGGGCACTTCGCCGTCCGGCACGCTTTCCTTCGACGGGTTTCGCGAGGACGGGCTGTACCACGTGGCGCTCGTTGCGCAAGACGAGGCGGGCAATCGCTCCCCGCGGCCGCCGGACGCTAGCCGCCATACGATTCGCCATGACACGGCGCCGCCCCGCACGCCATGGGTGTACGCGCCCGACTACTCGAGTGAATCGGCAATCGGCATTAGCTATAGAGGCGCGGTGGATGCAGGGCGGCATGCCAGCGGCCTCTCGGACTGCCGCCTGTTCGTGCGCGTGGGCAACGGGCCCTGGCGCGATTCAGGCTTGACGCAGACCGAAGAAAATGGAACGTTCACCTACGAAGATCTTGAAGTCGAGGGTAGCTATCAGTTTTATGTGGCCTGTACGGATCTTGATGGCAATACCTCCGGGTCGCCTTCGGAGGGTGCTCAGGCGGGCACGGCCATTGACCGCACGCCCCCTTTGCCCGGGAGATTGCGCGGGCCGCGCGAGATAAGCGAACGGCGCATCACGCTGACATACGACGGCGCGGCCAGCCGCGCGCCAGGCTCCGGGCTGAAACGCGTGCGCCTGTGGGTCAAGCCTCCGGAAGGGGCGTGGCGAGACGCGGGGCTGCAAGGCGGCTACCGAAAAGCAAGCGGCTCGTTTGTATTCGCCGGATTTACCCGGCCGGGCGTCTATGACTTCAGTCTCAGGGCTGAAGATCTGGCCGGAAACTGGAGCGCTGAACCGCAGGGCGATGGCCTCTGGCAGGCGGCCTACACAGGGGAAGCGCTAAATGAGGCGGCGACGACCGCCGAGCAAATGCCAACCGTGGACGGGCCGCCGCTTGCCCGGGAGGCGCCGATCGAAATCACCTATGCACATGAATCCGGGCCAGACGCGCCCGGCGGCGCCCACGCCCTTTGGGTGCGGCACAACGGCGGCATGTGGATGCATTCAGGTCAGACGCATCCGGGCGCCTCTGGAACTTTTGCATATGACCCAGGCATCGATACATGCCGGCTCGACTTTGTGGTCATACCGGTTCAGGCGGGCGGCATCTATGAATACGACGGCGCCCACGCGAGCACAGTGTTCGACAGTCTCGCCCCGACCCCACCGAACGCAATGGTTAGACAGCTTGTCAATGGTCCTATCGAGGTGTTCTATCCGCCTGTTGAAGATGTTGGCTCGGGGGTGGAGGAGGTTCAGCTGTGGGTCCGCAACGGCGAGGGGGACTGGGAAGCCGCTCAAAATGTAGATGAGGCAGGGCCCCGGACCCTGCATTATCAGCCGCCTTCCGGTGGGCCCATTCATCTTCACTTGCGAGCGATCGATCGTGCTGGCAACGCCTCGCCACCGCCGGACGGCCGTTCGGCGGCCTTCCTGCTATATGACGCTACGCCGCCTGAGCCCGTTCATCTGGACATATTGGGCGGCCCCTTCGTTGCAAACCCAATGGCCATTCATTTCACGGGCGCAGCCGAGACCGGCAGCGGCATTGAGCGCGTCGAATTGTTCGTGCAGCGTGGGGGAGAGGCTTGGCAGTCCACCGGCATTTGGGCGCCTCAGACGGAAGGGGTGTTTCGATATTACGCGCCCGCCGATGGCGAGTACGCCTTTGCCGCCATCGCAGTGGATCAGGCGGGCAACCAATCCCAATCCATCGAAGACGCGGAGGCGGTCTCGGCCACCCTGGACCGGGAGCCGGTGGTGTTCGACGTCCAGTATCGCGACGACATGGATGTCGTCGTGATGACGGTCTACCGCG
>CAZLBS010000669.1:0-1217 GCA_964557505.1 uncultured Nitrospiraceae bacterium
GTCCCGCTCGCGCGTAAGGGCGATGCGCGCATTGATGCGCCCCGGCTGCCCGGCAGCTATCCGCACCACAAGGACGTCGTCGACGGCCGAGATAAACGCGGTACGCGTATAGGTCGCTCCGCCAATCGTGTATGTGGTTGCCGCTTCACCCGTGTTCAAGGTAAGGCCGCGCTCGTAATTCGCAACCTCATCGCCATGCTGCATCGCGATGGTCAGATCGGCCAAGGGCTGATACGAGCGAAAGGAGGTGGGAGACTTCGTCATCGTGCGCAAGCCATGCGCCATGGCCCGGCGCGCATCTCCAGCCAGGACCAACTCGCGCACGCGTTCGAGGTTTTCGGCAAAGTTGTCGGGGTAGGCATCAACCGGCAACCCGGCCCACAGGCTCTCTTCGTTGAGTTGCAGACGCTCGTGCTGAATGCCGCCGAATACCATGGCGCCAAGCCGGCCGTTGCCCAAGGGCAGCGCTTCGACCCATTCCGCGGCGGGTTCGCCGTACCACAGTCGTTCAGAAGCTGGCGCCGGCTCGGGCAGCAGCAGGAAGGCACAACAACATGCGGCGGCAACACGGCATCGATGCAACACAGCGGATCTCCTTTCATCTCAGGCGACGAGGCGCCGAGTCTGGCAAGCAGGGAACCCTCCCGGCAACTCGCCTTGCGCAGATTCCCGAAAAGGCCTAAGCTTCTGCCTCCGCACGCGACCCCGAAGGAACCGCCCCCATGCGCCGCCGCATTACCGTGCTGTTGACCCATCCCTGGCTACCGGCTTGCTTGGCGCTGCTCGCGGTTGCCCTTGCTGCTCCAAGCCTAGCCTCCGGACTCATCCTCGACGACATTCTGCATGAGGCTGTGCTGCGCGGGTTGCCGTTCGGCCAGGCCCACTTCGGCGGACCGATGGGCATGTTCGCCTTTCTCACCGGCGACGCCGCACGCAATCAGGCCCTTGCCGACGTAGGCTTCTTTCCTTGGTGGACCTTTCCCGAGGCCCAAGTTGCATTCATGCGTCCGCTGACGGTCCTGACACACATGCTCGACTATGCCCTCTGGCCGGAAGCGCCCTGGCTCATGCACGCGCATAGCCTGCTCTGGTTCGCATTGCTCATTGCCGCCGTGTCGCTGTTATACCGGAAAGTGCTCGGCCTTACCCTTGCGGCGGGTTTGGCTGCCTTGCTCTATGCCATCGACGATGCCCACGCCATTCCTGCTGGTTGGATC
>CAZLBS010000669.1:1227-2169 GCA_964557505.1 uncultured Nitrospiraceae bacterium
GATCGCCAACCGAAATGCCATGCTCGCGGCAACGTTTGGGTTCACGGCCGTGCTGATGCACATGCGGTGGCGCAGCGGCGCCAAGACAGGCGCCGGCCTGCTCGCGCTGTTGCTCTTCCTCCTGGCCCTGCTCGCCAATGAAGGCGGCATCGCGGCAACTGCGTATCTCTTCGCCTATGCCCTGTTCCTCGACCCGGCCCCGAGATGGCGGGCCTTGGCCGCTCTGGCCCCCTATGGAATCATTGTCGTTGCATGGCGCGTGATTTACCGGGCCTTGGGTTATGGCGCCGAACACATTCAGCTGTACATCGATCCGTTCACTTCGCCTCTTCGATTCGCCGGCGCCCTCGTAACGCGCTTGCCCTTCTTGGTGATGGGGCAATGGGCCGGCCCGCCCGCCGACCTCCATCTCGTCATGAGCGACGCCACGCGCGTCGTGCTTATCGGCGCCTTCGCCGTGATCGCGGTGGTGATTGCGCTCATCATGGGCAAGGTCCTCTGGCGCGATAAGCGGGCCGGTTTCTTCCTTACGGGCATGCTGCTAGCTTTCATTCCCATTTGCGCCACCATGCCCATGGACCGTCTGCTGCTGTTTGCCGGCTTCGGCGCGATGGGCCTCATTGGCCAATTTCTCGCGGCGATATGGGGCCGCGTACGCGAGATGTATCCGAATCCATTGGCACGCGCCGGGGCCTACGCACTGACCGGCATCATGGTGCTGATGCACGTGCTCATAGCGCCTGTGATGTTGCCAACGCAGATTATTGTTGTGACGGCGGCAGCCCGCGGACTCGAGCAAACCATTGCTAGCGCCGCGGACCACGAGGCCCTGAGCAGCAAGACGGTGATCCTCGTGAACGCGCCGAATCCCTTGATGAGCGCGTACGTTTATCCGCAGTTCGCGGTGAACGATTGGCCGCTCCCGGAGCGCCTGAGAAGCCT
>CAZLBS010000670.1:0-2162 GCA_964557505.1 uncultured Nitrospiraceae bacterium
TACGAATTGCTTGCATCGCGTGTCGTCGAGACTCCGAGAAGTGACCGCGGGGAAAGCGCCGGCCAGAATCCGCGCGCCTGCCTCATGGTACGCGACCACCAAAGAACAGGCAAACGCCCGTGCCTGAAACGGGTTAAGGTTCCTCCACCGCATCTACCGCAAACTGGTATATTAATTCCTCTTCATGGTGATTGGTCTGCAGGTAATCGCCGTATGCGCCGATGCCCTTCAGATGCTTTCCGAAGAAGGCCGTGGTGTATCCGTTCATCAGGGGCCAGCATGTTTCCTGGCCGATGTATTCGATGGCCTCTCCATTGGTGATCCGGGTTCCTGTGCCGCAGCCATCGCCAAACGCTGGGTTCCAGCGGTACATCTCAGTGAATGAATAATGTCCGGCATTGACGAACTCGGCGCAATACTTGGGACCTGTGCTTTCCTCGTAGTACGCGCGCATGCGGGCATTGCCCTCGAGCCCAATCGTGTCGTCCTCCGTGGCGATGAGCATCATGAGCGGCGTGTCATAGTCAGATCGGTTCTGGCCCACGGCAGCCCAAGGCGAGATGGCATCGACACGGGCATCCTGACTTGCAGCATCCGTCGCGGTACGCCCGCCAAAGCTGTGCCCTGCAACGCCGATGGACTCGATATCGACCTTCTCATAGAAGCGGCTGTCCGTGCCTTTGTCCATCGCCGTGAAGCTGTCGATGACGAAGCTGACATCTTTCGGACGCGCCTCCGCGGATGCTTCGCGCAGTCCGGCATCCATAGGGATGAGTTGGCCCGCAATGACGGTGGCGCCCGCATTGCCCGTGTGGTCTATCGCCGCGACAATATAGCCATGGCTGGCCATGTGTTCGCACCACCAAAGCGCCTGCGAGCGCAGCCCGCCGTTGCCATGAGAGAAGATAATGAGCGGCCAGCGGCCTTCGCGCACGGGCGCATCGCGAACGGCATGCAAGGCAATGTTCTCGGCGGCCGTGCGCATGTCCGCGCCGAAGCCCATTTGCATGAGGCCCGCGATCAATGCAGGGTCAATGCCGAGAAAGTAGTCCCAAAGTTCGGGCGCGGGCATGCCGTTGGCAACTGAGGTCGACGGATACCAGACCTCGGTCATGAGGCGCCGCGGACCGCTCCCGACGAGGCCCTCCCGGGCAGGGTCGGTCAAGAGCATGGCCGTCACGCCCGCCGGATAGGGCCCCGCAGCTTCGGGATTGGGCAGGGCCGGTTCAGCAGCGGCTCCATGCGAGACCAAGGCCAACATTGCGATCGCCGGGGTAATCCAGTAATAACGAGGCATTGGTATGCTTCTCCTTCAAGAGGCAACGAACGCAGCCAGCAAGCACAGCGGGAGTGCTCACATGAATCGCAACTGCCACCGCCGGCCCATCCAAGCCTTAGCCCTGTTTGCCGCTATCTGCGCAGGCATGATGCCGCGGGCCGCCGCTCTGGATACCGTTGAAGACGCGATGGATGCCATCGTCACCCGGCTATACGAAACCAAATCGCTCGACGAACTGAGGGCCCTCGGCGAGGAAGCCATTCATGCGTTCATTACGCCGGAAGAGCGCAAGGTGCTGGCTACACGCCATGTCTATTTCGACGTCAATGTGCCCGTCGTAGTTTCGGTCATCCGCGACTCGCGGCAAGCCGCCGTGCCATTCTGGTTGCCCGAGGCGGGGTTCGAGAAGACGGACCTTGCCCTCACCAACACGCAAGGCTGGCCGTACGAAGTGTGGCAGAAGGAGCACCCGAAGGGTCACGTCGGCCTTGGCATCAATGGATTCGATAAGCACCGGCCTCACTATTTCGTTGCGGTAGCCCCGCAGGACCCAGACGAGCACCTCGAAATCAGCGGCCGGTTTCCCGCGGAGTTTAGCGTGGGACGCATGCATGACGGGGCGTCAACATATCACGACTGGAGCACGCTCGTGCTCAAGGACGTACCGCAGGACCTCCAGGGGCAGCGCCTTCTGACCACCATCCGCGGACGTGCGCGGGCGGCCCATTTGATTGGGGGGTTCCGTGAGACGCCGCACCCGAGCAGCACCATGCCCGATCAGGTGGCGCTCTCATGGACGGACGACCCCAAGACGACCATGACCGTGCAGTGGCGGGGGAGCACGGACGTCCAGGATGGAATCGTCCGGGTGCGCCGGCAGGGT
>CAZLBS010000671.1:0-2162 GCA_964557505.1 uncultured Nitrospiraceae bacterium
GGGCATGGACATGAAGGGGTATGCGCTGCTTTGGAACAATCCAGAAGTGTTGCCCGCCTGGGCGGGCGGCAGCCTGCCCGGCGCAGCCCGGCAACAATCGCACCTCACGGCGGTCCTGTCTCGCTTCAATGGTCAGATTGCGTACTGGGACGTGGTCAACGAACCGGTAAACATGCCAGGCATTGATGTAGGCCAAGCTGCCGGCTGGGCTCGAGGCGCGAGCCCCAACAGCACGCTCATCATCAACGAATATGGCCAATTCGAAAATGGGTTGCCCGAATTTCAGGCCATGCTTGATGACGCGATCACGGCAGAAGCACCGTTTGATGCGATTGGCATTCAAGCGCACACGCCGGAAGACGCCGCATGGCCGCTCGAGCATGTGCAATATGTGCTCGACACCTACGCGGAACTTGGCAAGCGCATCCACATCACGGAGTTCATTGCCCCGTCCAACGGCGAGGCGGTGGCCGGCACGCCCTATCGCGACACGTGGACCGAGGCGGAGCAAGCGGCATTCGCCGTCGATTTCTACCGCGTCTGCTTTTCACATCCGGCGGTCGATGCCATCTCGTGGCGGGACTTCTCAGACCAAGGCGCATGGCGTGAAGACAGCGGCCTACTGCGCGATGATGCCACCGCGAAGCCTGCCTTTGATGCCCTGAAGCAATTGATCCACGACGAGTGGAAGACCGAGCTGAATGGCTCGAGCGACGGGTCGGGCATGCTGCCGTTCACAGGCTTCTACGGTCAATACAAGGTACAAGTAACGCATGGCGGCGAGACCTACGATGCCATGTTCGAACTCGTACGCGGCGGCAGCAATCGCTTTGTGGTGACGCTCGAGGCGAAGTAACGCGATCTCGACAAATCCCGCGCGGCGTGCCTGGATGGCTCTGGGCACGCCGCGTCCTTCTTGGCAAGCTACGGCCAAGCAATGGGGACAATCAAGCGGTTCGCCATGTCGCTGTGCACGGTCATGGAGCGTGCGTACGAAACGCCGCGCGCGTCGATGTCAACGTCGTACGCGCCAAGGAAGCCCTTGAAAGCAAGCTGCCCCGCGGCATTCGTCCGGCCATTGAGCGTGGTGCTCCATTCCCCTTGGATGAGATGCTGGACATCCGCAGGCATGGCGGGTGCTTCTACGGGCACGCCAGATGGCAAGCTGCCCCACACCACGGCCGCGGCGCCCGGATGCGCGAAACACAAGCTATAGGCGTCCGCCGCGGACATAGCGGGCGATTTGCCGTCGCCGTGCGGCGGATACAGGAACACATGCAGCGGCACGCCGCCCGCTGCCCACGCATCCAAGACATGCCCCAAATGACCTGCTCCTGCCTCCTCAGCCGGCAGCGGTATGGCAAGCGCGAGCGCCGCGGCGGGCAACAAACCATTTTTCATGTCCTGCAGCAGGTTTGTGGCGTCTCCCTGCCCGCTATCAACCGCCTCCACATAGGGCATGAAGCGTGCGCCGGGAAAAGTTCGATTCGCCCACGCAAGCATGACGGACAGATCACGGCCGGGATGGGTGAATGCATGTGAGAAGCACCACGCGTCTACCTCGCCGCGCAGACTGGTGATCAGGCCCCGCAGCCACTGGCGGCGTTCGGCTATGGCGACGCTTTGCGGCGGCTTCCACGGAACCAGCGAAGGAAGGCGTTCTTCCATGATGGGCGCCGCCGTGATGCTCAAACCGGATTCGGCGAGCCGCCGGATTGCTTCCTCCTGGGCGCGCCGGCTGCCTTCGCGCGGCGTCCAAGACACAGGAACGACCGCGCGATCAACGCTGGCAGGAAGCGCCCGTTCCCCGGCAGTTGTCTCAGCACTGCACAGCCCAAAGGAGAAAGCATGTTGTTTCAGCCGTATTGCCACATCCGCGCCTGAAACGGGCATCCCCTTTTCGTCCATCACCAAAATCTCCGCGGCGGCGCGGCGAAGACGCTTGATACGTTCGGCGGATTCATCACGGAGTGCCGCGGCATCGCGCTCCTGCCGCTCGATGGACGGACCTTGGAGCAGTATGGGCGGTGGCGCCAGGTTGCCTGCATGGTCTTCCGCCTGAAGATAGAAGCTGTAGGGCTTGCCTTCTTCGAGGCCCTGTACCGTCAGCGAACCGCTGGCGCCCTCGCTCGTCTGGCCCGTGTTCGTCCATTTCCCTTGTT
>CAZLBS010000672.1:0-2160 GCA_964557505.1 uncultured Nitrospiraceae bacterium
CGCCGAAGCGCGTGCTCGTGTCCGAGTCCACCGACGGCGGGATGACCTGGGGCACGGTCTACGACCACCCCGAATTGCCCAATCCCGGCGCGGGGCTCGAGGTCGCCACGCTAAGCGATGGCACGTGGGTCTGCATTTACAACGATACCGAGGAAGGCCGCCACAGCCTTGCCGTCGCCTTCTCCACCGATGGCGGCAAGACCTGGCCCGCCAAGCGCCACCTCGAGCATGACGAATCCCGTGAGGGCCGATACCACTATCCCAGCATCATCGAGGGGCGCCACGGGACCCTGCATGCCACCTACAGCTATTTCGTCCCCACCGAAGACGGCCAGCGAAAAAGCATCAAGTACGCCAAGTTCAACCGCGCGTGGGTGGAGGCGGGTTAGCTGGCGCTTCCGTTGGAATCAGCTGCCGTCAGATGATTTGACCACCGTGAAGAAGGACGACAAGCAAAGCTTCTTGTCTTTGTTGTAGCGCGAAAGGGACCGGTCGGCCCATTGATCGATGATAGCGCAGCGCGTTTCCTGCGCGAGCCGGTAGACTTCGGACTGTGGAAGCGGATAGGCCTTCTGACGCGCATGCGCTTGAAGATCGTCCAAGTATTCTTGTGCGTTAAAAGAAAAGCCTTGTTGGTACGTCATGACCTGAAAAAGCCCGATGCCCCCGGGACGCAAGCGTTCGAGACACTGGCGCAGCATATGTGCGGCGACAGGGGGCGGATTGTGCTGCAGCACAAGGGATGAAAAAAAGCAATCATGTTCCGGGTAGGGGTTCTCATGAACTTGCGGCAGCACTTGAAGGACCGTCACATTCGCGCATCCCAATTGCTGCAAGTGCTCAGCACAAAGCTTTAGATGGCTCTCCGAAATATCAACAGCGTAGACATGGTGAAAGTGGCTGGCAAGGAGCGGAGTAACGCGGCCGACGCCGCAGCCCAGTTCCATGCAGACCGCCTCTTGGGAGGGTTCGAGACCGGCAAAGCGAAACCGTTTGAGCACCGCGTCAAATGTGCGTTTGCCGCTTGCGTCGAAAGCCGTACGATGCTGGTCAAAGCGTTCCGAGGCGAATTGCGGACGGCTGACCACCGAGAAATAGGGCTCTGTTTCACCCAGTTTCGTCCACGTACGATGCATGTGATCGACGAGTACGGCCAAGTCATCCTCGGGAATGTCAATCTCGATGGGCCCCATGGGATGGTCTAGGTGCTCATTCAGTATGCGCGTCATGATATGCCGGTGATTTTGAAACAGGAATTCGTGCGAGGCTAAGAAGTGCTTCCGCAATGCTTGGAAATCAAGGCCGAGTTCCGCCTTACGGCGCACTTCGGCGCCGCTTGGATTGCGCCCTAAGAGAAAGCGAAACAACCTGACAATCTGATCGTCTGTCGCGGCCGGCATTGCGCGTGTATGTTCCTATGCGTGGGTGAGAGATGCGGTGCAGAAGCCAAGCATATCGAGAGCTATGGTGTGACGCAAATGGCTCTGGCGCAGCATGACTACCTCGTTGCTCTAATGCTCCCATTGCGCTCGAGGACCGTCCGCCGGTAAATCTTTCTGATGGTCATCAGTTCCTTGAGCATCTGCCGCCCGTGCTTGGTCAGGCTGACGCTGGTTTGCGGGCTGTTTTCCCAGTGGATGCCGACTTCTTTGATGCGGCATCCGGCGCGGGCGGCGCGCACGAGGGCCTCGACGTCGAAGGCGAACCCTATCGTTTGCAGCTGTTCGAAGGCGGCGCGGGCGGCCTCGCGCGAAAAGAGCTTGAAGCCGCATTGGGTATCCCGAATGCCGTACAGTACCGTCGCTTGTACGAAGGCATTGAACAGACGGCCCATGTTTTCTCGATAGAACGGCTGGTGCACTTCGATATCGGAATCCCGCATGGCGCGGGACCCGATAACCACCTGATACCCGTCGCGCATGTGCGGCCAGAGCTTTTCGAGTTCGCCGATGGGCGTGGAATTGTCGGCGTCGTTAAAGAGGCGGTAGTCCGCCCGGGCCTCCAGCATCCCCCGGCGGACAGCAGCGCCCTTGCCTTGATTGCGCTCCTGGCGAAGCACGCGCAATCCCTGTGCGGGCCAGCCAACGAGGGCCTCCCGGTAGGTGCTGTCGCGGCTGCCATCGTCGATGACCACCACCTCGAAGGTGTATTGCTGGTGAT
>CAZLBS010000673.1:0-2157 GCA_964557505.1 uncultured Nitrospiraceae bacterium
GGGACTTGCCGCGTGGCGCCGATCAATCTTCTCGCGCGGGCAATGGCGCTGGGGCCTGTTGGCAGGCGTCTTGTTGGCCCTCGCTGTGCTGGCCAAGACTTTCGTGTTGCTGTCGGCGTTTGCCTTCGCTGCGGTGTGGTGGTTCGACCGGTTCGCGCATCGAAGGATCGGTTGGGCTTCCACCCTGGGGCCGGTGGCCGGTGGGCTTGCCGTGTTCGTGCTCTGGAGCATGTACCGCGTGTGGCATGAAGATGCACCCCAAGACGCACCGGCGGACACCTTCCTCCTCTACCGGCACTTGCTCATGTTTGGCTTAGAGCCATTCGTAGAGAATCTCGCCTGGTTTGCCGCGCGCCCGCTGACGATCGGCGCGTATGTCGTTGGATGCTGCATGTTGGCGCCGCGCGTGTTGATGCATCGCTACGATCCCGCGGTTGCCGTGCTATTTCTGTTTGGGGTGTTCACGGCTTTTTGGTTCGCTGGATTTACGCCGGGGCGGCATCCCCGGTATGTGTGGTATGCGTGCGCAATAGGCGCCCTGGGCGCCGGCTATCTTGTTGCCATGCTCTTGGCGGCTTTCCGGAACGAGGCCTCAATCGGACGGCGCGGGGTGATGGCGCTTGCGCTCGTGCTTGCGGCGGCGCCCTCGCTTGCGCGGACCGGCATAGAAATGCAGCGCTTCCTTGCAGGAGACGAGATGGCTAGTGAATATGCTTTGGCCGAGCACATTGAAGAGGCTCCTGCCGGCACTGCGATTGCGGCAGCTTGGTGGCCCGCCGAACGAATGATGAACTTGCTGGCAGGACGGCATGTACCCCTCGAGGCGAATGCGCCGGTTGCCGATTGGATTATCGTGGAGCGCACGCGCATGCCGATCGACGACTACTTCGCACGTGGCTATGGGTTGCGAGAGACCATCGGACGCTACGCCATCGTGGTTCGCGGGGAGGCGGGGCCATGAGCCAGCAGCCGCTCTCCGTGTCGGTCTTTTTCCCCTGCTATAACGACTGGGGCACGATCTCGTCGATGGTGCTGCTCACGCAGCGAACCTGTGAGAAGCTGGGGCTCGATTACGACATCACCCTGATCGACGATGGCAGCGGTCCGCATACGCATGACGTCCTGGAAGAATTGGAGAAGCTGCTTCCGAACCTCCGCGTGGTGCGGCATGAGAAGAACCGCGGGTATGGCGGGGCATTGCGGAGCGGTTTCGCATCGGCCACGCGCGACTGGATCTTCTATACCGACGGCGATGCGCAGTATGACGTGCGCGAGTTGGCAATCTTGACCGGGCATGCGGGGGATGATGTCGATGTGGTGCAGGGCTATAAGCTCAAGCGGCATGACCCGATTCACCGGATCATCATTGGACGCATCTATCACAATTTGGTGAGCCTCGCTTTTGGGCTCAAGCTGCGGGATGTCGACTGTGATTTTCGCTTGATGCGCCGGCGCATCTTCGACACGGTGCAGCTTGAGAGCGACAGCGGCGTCATCTGCTGTGAAATGATGACCAAGATCCAACGGGCGGGTTTTCGGATTACGGAAGTACCGGTGCATCACTATCACCGCGCGCACGGCAAGTCGCAATTCTTTAATTATCCGCGGCTGTTTCGCGTGGCCGTTCAATTGTCGCAGTTGTGGTGGAAGCTTGTGGTGCTTCGCCGCGCGTGATGAAGCATCTTCCATAACGTGCGCGAGGAAGAATTCGATGTCATGCATGAGGCAGAGGATGCGCACTGGTGGTATGGCGCGCTGCGCTGCCGGCTGCGGACGCAACTTGCGAAGCGGGTGGGCCGTTCTGGGGCGCTTCGGCTTTTGGACGCAGGGTGCGGCACTGGCGGCAATTTGCAGTTGCTCGCGGAATTCGGGAAAACCCTAGCGCTGGAACGTTCGGCTTACGCGGCTGCGATAGCAACGAAGCGCACGCCGGCGGCCCATGTTGTCCAGGGTGATGCTGCGAAGGCCCCCTTCCCCGAAGCCTCATTCGACGTGGTGCTCTCGACAGACGTTTGGTGTCATGCGGGCATTGCAGACGTGGACGCAGCGATGGCCGAGTGTGCCCGCGTATTGAGGCCGGGCGGCCTCTTGCTCGTCAATCTTCCTGCTTACCCTTGGCTGCTCTCGGGGCACGACCGGGCCGTTGCCAATGTGCGG
>CAZLBS010000674.1:0-2150 GCA_964557505.1 uncultured Nitrospiraceae bacterium
GATTACCGCAAGGCGAGCATCTGGGTGCAGCTCACTAGCGGCGACAACGTGGACATGGCGCGCGTGACCGAGGCGATCAGTATGTACTCCGCCCAGAACCCGCCCCCATTCGATCTCGAGTTGCAGTGGTTTGGCAAGACGTATCTCAATGTCGTCTGGCAGGAGAAGATGACCGGCGGCATGCGCAATGCATTTCTCAGTTCCTTTGCCGTGGTCTTCCTCATGATGGCGTTCCTCTTCCGCTCGCCGCTTTGGGGGCTGCTCAGCATGATTCCCCTGACTGTCACCATCGCGCTCATTTATGGCGTCATCGGCCTTGCGGGCAAAGACTACGACATGCCGGTCGCCGTGCTCTCATCGCTGACGCTCGGCCTCGCCGTCGACTTCGCCATTCACTTCCTGGCGCGCAGCCGCGAGATGCATGAGCGCTATGGTTCCTGGGAAGAAACGTGGCCGCATGTGTTTGGCGAACCGGCCCGCGCCATCATGCGCAATGTCATTGTGATCGCGGCCGGCTTCCTGCCGCTGTTGGCGGCGCCCCTCGTGCCCTATATCACCGTGGGCGTGTTCCTCGCCGCCATCCTGCTCGTTAGCGGCATCGCGACCTTGCTCATTCTGCCGGCCTGCGTCAAGACATTCGAGCGCTGGCTGTTTCCGGGCAAGGCCAGACGGGAACCGGAACCCCAACGAAAGGCCGCGTAACGCGCCGCATCCACCCGTAGCACTGAGCTTATGTAGGTAGAAGCAAGCAATTCGCATGGCGAAAGGAATGAGGAGCCCCTTCATGAAAGCGAGCATGACAAGACTGTCAGCAGGGATGCTGATCCTGATGACCGTTTCAGCCGCGGCACAAGAACCCCCGAGCGTAGGCGAAATCGTCGAGAAGGCGAATCACATGTCCTACTACCAGGGCGATGACGGAAGGGCCCGGGTGCAAATGACCATCACCGACGGCCGCGGGCGCGAGCGGGAACGCGAGTTTACGATCCTGCGCCGCGACACGGGCGAGCAAGACGCCGAGCAAAAGTTTTATGTGTACTTCCACCGTCCTGCCGACGTCCGTGAGACGGTTTTCATGGTTTGGAAATATGCCGGGAAGGATGACGAGCGCTGGCTCTACCTGCCTGCGCTGGATGTCGTCAAGCGCATTGCCGCCTCGGACGAGCGCACCAGCTTCGTAGGTTCTGACTTCTATTACGAGGATGTCTCCGGACGCGGCACCGAGGAAGATCACCACGAATTGCTGCGCACGACGGATACCTACTACGTCGTCAGAAGCACGCCAAAGGAACCGGATCTGGTCGAGTTCGATTCGTACACCTCGTACATCGACAAGAGCAGCTTCATCCCCGTCCGCATCGAATACGAGCGCAACGGGAGCGTGTACCGCCAAGCCGACACGCTCGAGGTACAGGAGATTCAAGGCTACAAGACCGTAACCAAGGGCCGCATGCAAGACCTCGATTCGGGCAGCGAGACCGTGCTGACCTATAGCGAAGTCGAGTACGACGTGGGCCTGCCGGAAGACATCTTCACCGAGCGCTACCTGCGCCGCGCGCCCCGGGAGTATGTGCGCTAAATGCTTGCCCCTATGGCCCGGCGGTTACTGGCGTTCTTTCTTCTAGCGGTAGTGGCGTTTCCCCACCACGCCGTTGCCGCGGAGGAACCACCATTGCCGCCGGGCCTTGGCTCTTCCAACGGCGATTCCTCGGAAACCGGCAACGGGGAACCAGCCTTGCCCCCCGGACTCGGCGGCCCGTCCGAAGGCGGCGCGCCGGCAGAGCCAGCCCTGCCGCCCGGACTGCGTGAAGCAGGACCCGGGCAAGGCGAGGACGAACCGGATGCATCCGGACGTGAGGGAGGCCTGCCGTTCGGCTTGCGCGGCTTTTGGGAAGTGCGCGGCGGGGTCCGGGTCGTTGAGGACGGCGCCCAGAGCAAAGCCTTCAACCTCGGGGAAACGCGGCTGCAATTGGAGCATTCCATCGTCCGCGACGATTTTGTCTTGGATGTGCGATTCGATGCCTTTCCAGATTTCGTCACCGAAGAACTCCAGACCGACCTGCGCGAACTGCGCCTCACGCTGACGCCGCTGCCGTGGATGGACCTGCGCATCGGCCGGCAGGTACTGACGTGGGGCACGGGCGACCTGC
>CAZLBS010000675.1:0-2147 GCA_964557505.1 uncultured Nitrospiraceae bacterium
GCAGCCCTGGGCATTGAGCATATGCAGGGCGGCCTTTCGAATGCGACAGCTGTGAAAAAAGCGGCGGAAGGCTGCGATATTGTGTACCACGCCGCGGCGAAAGCGGGCGTCTGGGGGCCCTATGATGAATACCACAAGGCGAATGTGGTCGGCACCGAGAACGTCATCGAAGCCTGCCAGGAGTTGGACATCCCCAAGCTGGTCTACACCAGTACGCCCAGCGTAACGTTTGCGGGGAGAGATCAAAGCGGGGTCGACGAATCCGCGCCCATACCGACGCGATTTCTGTGCAATTATCCTGAGACGAAGGCGATGGCGGAACTCGAGGTTCTGCGCGCGAACAGCGCGAGTCTCGCGACGGTGGCGCTGCGCCCGCATCTCATTTGGGGGCCAGGCGACAATCACCTCATCCCGCGCTTGATCGCCCGGGCCAAGTCTGGAAGGCTGCGGCTCGTCGACGGCGGCACAAAGCTGGTGGATTCCGTCTACATCGACAATGCGGCGGAGGCGCACCTCATGGCGGCTGACCAGCTGGAGCCCGGCGCGCCGCACGCAGGCAAGGCCTACTTCATCAGCAACGACGAACCGATGCCCATCGGCGAGTTGATTAACGGCATTCTCGAGGCCGCCGGTGTCGAGCCGGTCAAGAAGAGCGTGCCAGGCGGAGTGGCCTATGCGGCGGGCGCTGTGCTCGAGACCGTCTACGGCATGATCCGCAAGGCTGACGAGCCGCCCATGACGCGCTTCGTGGCCCGGCAGTTGGCCACTGAGCATTGGTTTGACCTCAGCGCCGCGAAGCGCGACTTCGGATATGCGCCGCGCGTGTCCATCGCCGAGGGTTTAGAGCGGCTGCGCGCGCATTTCGCCAAGGCGGCCTAGCCGAGGCAGGCGCGCATGCCTGAGTCCCTGCCCGAACGCACCGTCTACATTCTCGGCAGCGGGGCTTCTCTTCTTGAACTAAGCGAATCCGACAAACGCGCCGTGCGCCGCGGCGTCTCCGTCGCCATGAACAAGTACCTCTTGTTCTGGGATTTGATTGGCATCTGGCCGGACTATCATTTTCTCGCGGATATCCACTGGCCCGCGCCGCGCCTGTATGAGGAGAGTGTTGCCATTTCGCGGCATGGCGAATGCGAGGTCCACTTTCTTCTGGCCGAAGTCTTCGAGCGGCGGTACAGCATGGCCCCGTGGCGCGTGGCGATGAACATTCCCTTTGCCTGGCGGACCGGGTCAGGTCATGGCCACCTTTACCGCCCCTGGGTGCGGCCCAGGCGTGCCACCTGGTTTCGCCGGGTGCACGGCTGGGACAGCCCCGAAGCATGGGGCGAATCGCTGGCCGACTTGATGTATTTTTACAGGGGGAGCCTGAGCGTGCTGCTGAATCTGCTGACCGTGCTGCGGCTGGGCCGGCACATCAAGCTGTTGGGCGTCGACCTCAGCAGCCCGGGCAGCTTTTATGACGGCCGGCTCATGTCCTATCTGTGGCTACAGGACGAGTACATGCGCCTCCAGCGGGAAGGACCGGCTCCTGTGCACATGACAGCGAAGGAGCATTTGGGGATGCCTGGCATTCAGCACAAATGGCCTTTTATTCAGGCGCAAGTCGAGCAACGCGGCTTCACGCTGCACTGCTGCAATCCAGCCAGCCTGCTGGTACAGGAGGACCTTTGCCCCTATGCGCCCGTCGCCGAGGAAGGCAGGGGATGACGTCGTTCCGCAAGCGCCGGCCGGAGCTTTCGGTCATCGTGTGCACGCGCAACCGCCCCGAAGTGTTGCGCCGAATGCTCACGTCGTTTTACGCACAGCCCCAACTCTCCAGCCTTTCGTATGAGTTGTTCGTCGTGAACAACAATTGTTCCGCCGGGACGGCACGGATTCTCGAGGAGTTTTCCAGCGCCCCCTTTTTTCGGGCATTGTTTGAAGAGCGCATTGGCCTTTCCGCCGCTCGCAACCGCGCCCTGCTCGAAGCGCGCGGACGCATCTGCGCCTTTCTCGATGACGATGTGCTTGTCTCGCCCCGCTGGATGTCCGCTTTGCTTAATGCCTATCAGGAGACCACGGCGGATGCGGTGGGCGGACGTGCCGTGCTGTTATTGGAAGGCAAGCCCCCGCCGTGGTTCGGGCCGGAGTTTCGCCGCTGCCTGAGC
>CAZLBS010000676.1:0-2147 GCA_964557505.1 uncultured Nitrospiraceae bacterium
GGGGCGGCAGCTGCCGTCTTCCCATTCCGCGTCGAATGCCTGAAAGCAGTCCACCATCATGGCGGCGTACCGCTCGATCGCGCTTGTGCGGAAGGCCGGCTGCATGAGCTTTTGCTGGCGCCGGTGCAGCTCGCCCTCGGCGGCGAAGAGCGAATACCCAAAGGCATCGCGCACGAGGTCGGCGGCAAACCCTTTGATGAAGCGCCGGTGCCGGGTCTGCAGGATTTCGCGCACGTCGTCCGGATGGTTGACCACATAGACCCAGACCTGGGCGAACTTCACGCGCACGAGATCGCCATGCTCGCGAACGAGCGCGCGCAAATAGGGCAGGCCGCGCATCTTCCGAAATTTGAGCAACTGTTGAAAGGGGTATCGCTCGCCCGGCCCCGGAGGCGCCGGCATGTGCTTGAGCGACCGCGGCAGCCATGGAGAGGGTGCGGGAATCGTATCCGGCGGACGGGTGCGGGTTTTCATGCGGATGCGTCTCCTTTGTGTTCGGGCCGTCCGGAAGTCATCAAGGACAATACGAATGGCAGGTGTTCAGTGGCTTCCGCGCTGCGCGGGTACAAACTGTTGGAAACGATGAGCCCGACAAGGTAAGCAAGCAGGGCCCGCGCCGTGGCTTCGTCTGTCTCCAACAGAGCCGCTAGATAGTCCGTCAGCCGGTCGCCCGCCACGGTCAGTTCAAGCGCGCCCTCGTGTTCATCGGTCTTCGGCATCCGCACAAAGTCCGACGCGACGCCGATCATCTTGCTGTATTGCTCGATGTGCTGCTCGATATGCGCCAGCAAACACCGGCACTTCTCAGATGGACTCGCCTCCAGCGGGATGTCGCGGCTCAGGCCTTCGAACGTCTCCCGGGTGTAGTGCGTCACGAGCGACACGAACCAATCCTCCTTGTTCTTGAAGTAGTGATAAATCGTGCCGGTCGAAACGTGGAGGTGCTGCGCCAACTGCTTCATCGACAGCGTGCCATACCCCACCCGCGCCACCACCTCAAACGAGGCCCGCAGCAACTCCGCCCGGTACATCTCATGGTCGACGATCTTCGGCATTCCTCTGCCTTTCTTGAATGAACGTTCAAAATAATACCGCCGCAAGCGCCCGGGGTCAAGGGCGTACTGACACGCGTCGAATGACGCAGGGGTCCAAAGAGCGCTATTGTTGCGGGGTACTCGAACGGTAGAGAAGGGCATGCCATGCCAGACACGATGCAGATTTTCCTGGAAGTGATGGAGGGGCTGCCGCGTCAGGGGCCGGGGAACCGGGCCTGTGCGGAGCGGGCGCTCGCGCTGTGTGCGGACTTGCCCGAGGCCCCGCGCATTTTAGACTTGGGCTGCGGGGCCGGGGGGCAGACCTTGCATGTCGCGGAACTGACCGGCGGTTCCGTTGTGGCAGTCGATAGCCATGTGCCGTTTATCGATGCCCTGCGGGAGCGGGCGGCGTCGCGCGGCATGGCGGACCGGATCGAGCCTCTTGCCGGGGACATCGGGACGCTGCAATTGCCGCCACATCACTTCGATCTGGCGTGGTCGGAAGGGGCGCTCTACAACGTAGGGCTCGAACGGGCGTTCACGCTTTGCCGTGGGCTCCTGAAACCGCGGGGCTACTTGGCCTTTACGGACGCCGTGTGGCGTACTAGCAGCCCGCCGGCAGAGGTGCGCGCCATGTTCGAAGAAGACTACCCAACGATGGGCCGCGCATCCGATGTGCTCGGGCTGTTGGACCGTTTTGGATTCGAAGTGATCGAGCACTTCACGTTGCCGGACGAAGCCTGGTGGGACGATTTCTATACGCCCATGGAACAGCGCATCGAAGCCCTGCGCGCGCAATACGCCGCGGATGCCGAGGCCCTCGAAGCGCTCAGCCAAATCGCCGAAGAGCCCGCGTTTCACCGGAAGCATGCAGCCCATTACGCCTATGAATTCTTTGTCGCCAGAGAAGCCCAAGGAAGCAGCAGCAGCAATTGATGTGCATCGGCCCAACCGGTCTGAGGATAGCTGCTATTGCGGTTGCCGGTATTCTCTAAATGAATTGCGAAGCCAGGGTTGGCGGCATTTTTCAGCGTGCGGCGCCGATTCTCCGAGGGTCTTGATAGAACTCCGCTTCCCATGCTTCGAGGAGGCGGGTCAATTCGTGGGCGATGT
>CAZLBS010000677.1:0-2145 GCA_964557505.1 uncultured Nitrospiraceae bacterium
ATAACACCGTATGCATGCAAAGTTAAAACGGTCTAGCGCTGCTGCTGATCACGCTGCTGATGTTGCGGCAAGCCCACGGCCGCCCCGCGAGGACCCGGAGCACGGAAGCGGTTAGGCCGTAATCAAGCTCATGGAGAAACCGTCGTACCCTTCTCGTCCCACCGTCTAAATGGGGGGCGTAATTGGATCATCGCGGGTGCGGATGCGCACGCAGGATTTTTGCTGACCTCGCACCATGGGGTACGTAGAAGAGCCGTCCGCGATCGATCCGTTCCGCACAATGTTGTCCGGTGCGTCGCCGCCCGAAGACGTTTCAACGGTTTCTTGCCGGGGCTGCATGCCGGCTGGGGGAGGTCATGGCATCCGCAAGGCATTCACTCCACGACAACTTTCCACGTCACTTCACGGAAGGCGAAAGGAGCGTTGTCATCTTTCGCGCCCGTCGCCAGAACGGTGAGGGCGTATACGCCGGGCTGCGTGAAGTGGTGTTGAAACGTGCGGGCCGTGCCCTTCAGTTCGCCATCAAGATACCACTGGTACTTTTCATATTCGGCAAGCCCAGCGCGCTCCGGCGTGAGGGTGGCCTGTGCGCCGCGTTCGAGGCGCCATTCGAGCGGCTCTCCTCCGGTTACCATGGTGCTCCCGTCCCATGATGCGACGCGCTTGCCCTTCTCATATTCGCGCAGGCCGAGTTCCAGCAACCCCGTTTGCTCGGGTACGTAGGTAAAGGCGCCCCAGCCCTCTGTCTCATGAGCAACTTCCCCATTGACCAGCCATACGTAGCGCCGCTCGGGGTCGCTCTCAACGGTAATCCGCAGCCGTTGTCCAAGCAGCACTTCCTCCGGCAACTGGATGGCCACGTCTTCCCGCGGCAAGCGCTGCGTAAGCGGCTCGCCGGGCAGGCGAAACTCGATAACGACTGTTTGCTTCCGGCCTGCCGCATAGATTGAGAGCACGTAGGTCCCATCCTCGGCCATGCCGTCGACCGGCATGATGCGCATTTCCCCGGGCGTATCAGACCATTTCAGGCTGAACATGTCCTTGATGTAGGTGTGTTCTTCGAAGCGGAGTCCGGTCACGGTTTCCGGCGCCGCGGGCTTGCCGTTGATGGAGATGCGCAACGTGCCCTTTTCGCCGAAGCCCCGAAAGACGACGACATCGGGCGTCACCTCGAGCCGTGCCCCTGAGTCAGGCGCTTGCTCTGGCTCCAAGAGTTCGGCGTCCCAGAGTTCTTTCATGTGCTTCTGCCGTTCGACCAGGGGGTCGGGCAGGGACTCCACGGTGATGTCTTGCGCCCGGGCCGCGCCCAACAATAGACCGCCCAGCAACGCCGCCAGCCAAATCAGTACGCATCGCCACATGGTGGATTTGTCCTCTCCGCGCCAGAACGCTTCGCCAACCGGTATTATCCCCATTTACCGGAATACGTTCCTCCTTGCCGGTGCAACCTAAAAGAGCAACATGACGAACATTGGATTCGCGCAATACGAGGTTCGCTATGGCGACGTGGAGGCGAACCGCGAAACCGCGGCTGCCGTGTGCGAACAAGCACGCGGCGCCGATGTGTTGGTGCTGCCCGAACTCGCCTTCAGCGGCTACGATTTTCCTGACACTGCCGAACTCGCGCGGCTCGCCGCGCCCTTCGCGGAAGGGCCCTCGAGCGCCTTGCTGCAAGAGTTGGCCGCAACGCATGCCATGACCATCGCCGCAGGCTACGCGGAGTCGGCAGAGGGCTCCTTTTACAATAGCGCCATGCTGGTACGTCCTGATGGGACCTGTGACAACTACCGAAAGCTCCACCTCTTCAACCGCGAAACGGAGTTGTTTTCTCCAGGCGGGGACCCGCCGCCCGTCTTCGACACCCCCGCCGGACGCATCGGCCTCATGATCTGTTTCGATTGGCTCTTCCCCGAGACGGCCCGCGCCCTCGCCCTCGCGGGCGCGCAACTCATCGCGCATCCGTCGAACCTGGTGTTGCCGTGGTGCCAACGGGCCATGTTTGCGCGCAGCGTCGAAAACCGCGTCTTCACCATCACGGCCAACCGCATTGGCACGGAAACCCAGGCCGGCCGGGAACTGACCTTCACGGGCGGCAGCCAGGTGTTGAGTCCGCTGGGCGAAGAACTCGCGAAGGCGCCCGCCGAT
>CAZLBS010000678.1:0-2142 GCA_964557505.1 uncultured Nitrospiraceae bacterium
GTACGAAGAGCGCGACGTGGGCACGGAATCGCTGGTCAACTTGAGCGAAGTGAACTTCAATGAAGCTGAGGCAGCACTCGAGCAATTGGAGACCGCGGTCGAAACCTATCCTGTTTCGATAGCCGAAGCCGAGAGCGGACTCGAGGCGGCGCGGGCATCGCTCGAGCAGGCCGAAGTCGCCTTGGCGCGCACGACGATACAGGCGCCGTTCACGGGGCGCATTAAGATGCTGCAGGTCGAGGCGGGCATGTCGGCGGCGCCCGGCACGCCGCTCGTGACCTTGGCCAATGATGCGGCGCTTGAACTATCGGTCCCGCTCGACAGCGTCGATGCGCGGCGTTGGCTGCGATTCCGGGAGATGGCGGCGGCAGAGGGCCAGGCGTGGTTTGGCGCGGTCGAGCCCGTGCCCGTGCAGATAACCTGGACCGAAGATCCTGAGGGCCATGCCTGGGAGGGCACGCTGGCGCGCGTCGAGCGCTTCGATCAGATGTCGCGCACCGTGACGGTGGCCGTCCGCGTCGAGGGGGATGCCATCACGAATAGCGACACGACGCTGCCGTTGGTCGAAGGCATGTTCTGCGAGGCCGCCATTCCCGGGCGGATGATGGAGGGGGTCTATCGCCTCCCGCGGCATGCCGTCAGTTTTGAGGGTATTGTGTTTCTGGCGCGTCCTGCACCGGACTCGGGCGAATACCGCCTGAAGAAGCAAGCAGTCGAACTGGTGCGAACGGAAGGAGAACAGGCCTTCATCGCGCCCGCCTTTCCTCCAGGAACCCTGGTCATCACGACGCGCCTGGTGGACCCGCTGCCCAATTCCTTGCTCGACATCGAAATCGAAGGCGAGGAACCAGCGGCTGTGCTGGAACGAACAGCGCCATCTTCAGCAGAAGCGGGAGCAGCGGCTGAGGAACCCGCCGCCTGATGCGCCCTATCTTCGCAGCGTTCGCCCGCAACACGGTATTCGCCAACATTCTGTTGGTGTTGATCTTCGCGGGCGGCACGCTGGCGACGGTCAATCTCGTTCGCGAGACCTTTCCGGAAGCTTCGCTCGACACGATACAGGTGACGGTGCCCTGGCCAGGCGCGGACCCGGGCGAAGTCGAAGAGGGCATATCCAGCAAGCTCGAAGAGGCCATCGACGGGGTCGACGGCGTCCGCCAGTACACCACCATCAGCGCTGAGAATGGCGGCACGGCCATCGTCGAGGTGGACGATGGGTATGACACCGAAGAGGTCAAAGAGCGGGTCCGCAATGTCGTCGAGGCGATTACATCTTTTCCGGCGGATGCCGAACGTCCGATCATAGAAAAGGTCATCCTGCGGCTGCATGTCCTCTTTGTCGCGCTGAGCGGCGAAGGCATGACCGAGCGGGAAATGAAGACGTGGGCCGAGCGCGTCAAGGACGAGTTGCAGGTGCTGCCCGAGGTGTCTCAGGTCGAAATCCTCGGGGCGCGCGAACCTGAACTTGCCATCGAGGTTTCCGAAGAGAAGCTGCGGCAGTTCGGCCTGACATTCGACCAGGTGTCGGCGGCGGTGGCAGCAAACAGCCTGAACCTTCCGGGCGGCACGATGCGTACGGAAGGGCAGTTGGTGCGGCTGCGCACCGTCGGCCGCCGGTACACGCCGGAGCAATTCTCCGAGCTTGTGGTCATGGCGCGGCCAAGCGGTGAAACAATCACGCTTGGGCAGATCGCCGATGTCTACGACACCTTCGCCGATGATCCCATCCGCTCGCGGTTGAACGGCGAGCCGGCCATCTCGCTCATGGTGCAAAAGACATCTGAGCAAGACACGCTTCGCATCGACCGGGCGGTACGGGAGTACGTGTCGCAAAAGAAGAACATGCTCCCGGAAGGGCTCAACGTCAACATTTGGGGCGAAGCCTCGAGCGTCTTGAAGGCGCGCATCAACCTGCTCGTGCGCAACGGCATCATGGGGCTGGCCCTTGTCTTCATCATCTTGTGGATGTTTCTCGACGTCCGGCTCAGCATATGGGCGGCCATGGGCATCCCCATTTCTTTGGCAGGCGCGCTTTTCGTGATGTACGTGATGGGCGAGAGCATCAACATGATTTCGCTGTTCGCCATGATCACGGTGCTCGGCATTATCGTGGATGACGCCATCGTAGTGGGCGAGGCCATC
>CAZLBS010000679.1:0-2141 GCA_964557505.1 uncultured Nitrospiraceae bacterium
CCGGGCGGGCGATTTACCGCCGGGAGCGCATGGCCGGGCAGCACGTGGTGGATTATGTCTTCTCGAAGCTGCCGTTTCTGCTGGTACTGACGGCGGTGCAGTGCGCGGTGTTCCTCGCCTTTTGCGCGATCAACCCGGATTTGCGGCACATGGACTTCCTGTTCGCGTACGCGGCGCTTGTGGGGATGGCATGGACGGCGGTGTGCTTGGGGCTGTTTCTCAGCGCGATCGATCCGACGCCGGGGCAATTTTCCGTGGTGCTGGCCATTGTGGCGGTGTTGCCGCAGTTGGTCTTCAGCGGAGCCCTCGGCCCCGATTTCTTGGCCGGCATGTCGGCGCCGTTGCAGGCCCTCGCCAGCATGCTGCCGGCCCGGTGGGGGTTTGAGATGTTGCTCACGGCGGTCTACGATATACCCAGCGAAGCCGGTGTGGCCTGGATTGCTGATTTTGTTCCGGATACCATGGGCTTTGAATTTGGCCAGCGTGTCTACATTGCCGGCTTTATGGCGCTGGCCCTCCAAGCGGCGGCTTGGCTGCTTTTTTCCTGCATGGCGGTCAAGCGGCAAGATAGAGCCATGTAGACAAGGGACCACCTGAAAGTAGGCAACACCATGAGCGAAGGGCAACACGGCGAATTTCCGGCGGCAGCCGCTGAACGCTACCGGTGCCTGGGGCACTTAGGCGCCGGCGGCATGGGCGACGTCTTTCTGGCCGAGGATAAAGAGCTGCCGCGGAAGGTGGCGATCAAGACGGTCAAGAAAGAGTTGTGCGAAGTCGAGGAAGTGCGCAAGCGCATTATCCGGGAGTGTCAGCTTCATGCCAAGATTGGGGCGCACCCGCACATCGTAACGCTCTTCGACCGGCTCGAGGCGGAGGGTCAAATCAGCCTCATCATGGAGTACGTCGAGGGGGAAACGCTTGACGCCGTCCTCACGCGCCATGCCTCAGAGGGCTCCACGTTGCCGTGGTCGGAATCGGTCCGCGTGATAGGACAGGTGCTCGACGCGCTGGGCCGGATTCACATGCACAACATCGTGCACCGGGATATCAAGCCGAGCAACATTCTTCTGGAACGCGACGATCGCGGCCGGCTGCACGCCAAACTTATGGACTTCGGCATCGCACGTGTCGATGCCGAGGGCACGAGCATGACCTCGCTGACGCGGGATGGCGGCAGCGCCCCGGGTACGCCCCTCTTCATGGCGCCGGAGTTAATCGACCCGCGTACGTTTGGCGCCGCCGGTCCCTGGACCGACCTGTATTCCGTGGGCATCATGCTGTATCAGGTATTGACAGGCGACGTGCCCTTCAAGGGGACGTTGACCGAAGTATACAACGGGCATCTGAATGGCAAGGCGCCGGAAATCGATACTGGCGCGCTGGGCCTGCCTGAAGCCATTGTGCAAGTAATCGACCATGCATTGGCGAAGAGGCCTGTGGACCGTTTTCAAGACGCGCGCTCGATGCGTGAAGCGCTTGAGGCAGCCGTCGCGGGGCAGGAACTGCCGGCTTCCGCGCAACCCGTGCGCGCCGCGGCTGCCAGCGCGCCTCCTAGCGCGCATGGGCGAGAGGTGAGCGACACCAGCAAGACGCGCGTTAGCCAAGGGGGCGAAGCGGCGGCTATCTCCGGCAGCACGCAGTTTACCGGCGGCGGCACGCGGCCGCGCCGCAGTGGAGGCATGGCCATGATCGCGGGCGGGCTTGCCGCCATGCTAGCGCTGGTGGCGGCTGGCGGATGGGCCGTCTATGCCTTTAGCCCTGGTGGCGGCGATGGCGCGGACGATGCGCCGGTGCATGAGGCAGCAACCGCGGTGGTCCCTGCTGAGGACCCAGCGACGGCGCCTGACCTCGAGGGCGAACCAGCGGTACCGGCGATGGCCGTGGACGGCCTCGACACGGCGGCTCCGCTGGATGTGCCGGGCGGGGGAGAGCCTGGCGGCAGCGCGTTGAAAAGCTTGCGCCAAAACGCCGGTGCGCAGCCTGACCTGCTGCCATCGCTCGATGGGCCCGTGTCGCCGCGGCGTGAACCGGTTGCCCCCTATACGGGGAGTGCGCTCGAGGCCCTTTCAAAGCACCGCACCGAGCCGGAAGAGGACGACGAGCCCGTTTCCGCGCAGGCAGCCCCCGTGAAAGAGCCGCCA
>CAZLBS010000680.1:0-2139 GCA_964557505.1 uncultured Nitrospiraceae bacterium
GGGCATGTGTGTTTACGTGTGCCACGGTCAAGCTCCGCTTGGCCGTGCTGCCTTAGATTACTGCCTCGGCCCTAACGGCCAAACAAGTTTGACCGTGGCACACGAAGACATGAGTTCATGCGCCGCGGTGAAATGGCTGATGGCGGCTCACGGCACGATACTCGGGAAGCGGTACACTGCCGGAACCTGAGAAGACAAGGGCGCCGTAGATGGGCGCGCCGCTGGGACTCCGGGCGATGCCGGCAATCGGCTCGCTGGGCGTCACCGCGATAACCAAACCATCGACATCGGGTTGATCTGGCCCCGCAGCGACCTCGGTGTAACCAGCCAGAAAGCCCTCGGCCCGCACGGCAACACGGACGGGGCCTTCCACATTGATGGGCAGGCGGAAGCGTATGCTTAGCTGCCGCGTGAACCGGGGGACGTGCCTCCGTGCGGCCTGAAGCGAGCACTTCCTCGTGCACCTTCGGGAGGGATTCGGAGGGGATGCAGGATTTGGTGCGGCCCTCGAGCCTTCTGCGTGAGAGTCCTCTGCGCGAACGCCGCCACCTTAATCGGCGGGGCGGCGGAAGAAGAGGGTGAGGCCCGCTCCACATGCGGCGAGGATGATCCACGCCATAGTGGGCACGCCGATGTTGTTCACCTGTTCGATGCCGATCCATTGGGCGAGCAACGCACCGCCTCCGACCACCAGCATCAACACCCCGATTAGACCCAGCATGATGACCACTCCTCCCCGTACGGCTTGCCTTGAATGAATCTACGGTTGCAATAGGTCCCGCAGTTTGTAGTGCCAATACCCCGTATCGGGCGCGTTGGTCCATTGGCCGCCATCGTGCTGGTGCTCGTATGCCAGCCAAAACTCGCCATCGGTCGGCGCGTAGACCACGCTCATGACGTTCCAATCGTTGTCGTCGAGCTTTTCGGTGTTGTGCGCGACCGTGCCCGCGATGGCAATCGCCTCTTCTGGGCCAATCTTGCGCGGCGCGCCCGCCTCGATGACCTCCGTTCCACGGAGCGGGAAGACATATGCTTCCCCATTGGCATACGCTTCCATCATGTCGCGCATCGGCTTGTGGCATTCCACGTAAGTGCCGCAGCGCGGGTCGCCGTCATTGTCTGCCTCGCCGGGACCATTATCGGCCACTTGCGCCGCGCGCGTCTTGGCCGCAAAGGCCGTGTCCCCGCGCATGACGGCCTCTTCCAATTGAAGCCCATAGCGCACGCACTCGCCAGAAGCCGATACCCATTGCGCATCGGCTTCCTTGGGGTCGTTGGCGTAAAAGGCTTCGCAGGCTTCTGCATTGGTCTCGAAAGCAACCGCGCGCGGGTGGTAGGCATCGGTTCCGTATGCATCTGGATCGCCATCGGCAGCGAGGTAATTGTAGCCGTGCGTGTGCCGCGTCTGACTGATAATCTCGACGGCATCTTCCAGCTGGGCCGACTCCTCAAGGACGCGCCGGGCCATGAAGGTCCAGGGGCAACCGTCCATGCGCTGGCTCGCCGAGAACGTGCCCACCTCGGCCATGGTGATGCCCGCCGCATTCATGCCCGCCAGCGAACCCACGAGGCCTGTATAGCCCATCGACACAAAGGGCTGCTGGTCTTCCGGCTGATAGACCGTCAACTGCCGCACGTTGTGCATGCCCGTCTGCGAGATCCAGTCGAGGTTGCGGTGCGCGAAGAGCTTGCCGCCTTCGGTGCGCGAGCCCCACACGGCGAACATCGTGCACGACATTGGCGGCACGTCCGCGAGCGAGCCCATCGCGGCTTGCAACTCTTCGGCGGAGAACAGGCTCATCAGCATCTCGTCGCGCTTGTAAATGTCGAGATTCGTGCTCGCCTGAATCGCGCGGACCCGGTCGATCGACACGTCGAAACCGGCGGCCTGCGCCCCCTCGGCGATGCCTTCCATCTCCCGGATGAAACGCTCGGGTGCATGCGGCGCGAGGTACTCCCACACGCGGAGCAGAATCGTCTCGACCAAGTCGCCCGGCATGCCATCCGCTTCGAAGATGCCCCGCACCATCGCCAGATTCTCGAGCATGACCCCGCCCATGAGCGCGCCGTGCCGCCGGCCCATCTCCTCGGGTCTGCCCTTCAGATGCACAACGGGCAGGGTATGGACTCCAGCGTGGT
>CAZLBS010000681.1:0-2137 GCA_964557505.1 uncultured Nitrospiraceae bacterium
CGGTGCTTCGCGCGGCGGCGCGGGCCGCCAAGGCCTGCGGCCTGCTCGCGGCGCATGATGAATCGGATTTGCTTGAAGCCCTTGAAGAGCGCGAGGCCCTTGGCTCGACGGGCTTCGGCCCCGGCATCGCCATTCCCCATTGCCGCGTCGACGGCCTCGACGAATTCGTCATCGGGCTGATGACGCTGGCAGAGCCGGTCGAGTTCGACGCCCTGGACAAGCAGCCCGTTCAGCTGGTGGTCTTCATTGTCGGCCCGCGCCAGGAAAGCGACGCGCATATTCGAGCGCTGAGTTCGGTGTCGCACACGCTTGGCATTCCCGGCTGCACGGAGGAATTGCTCGCCGCCCCCAACGAAATCGTCCTGTACGAAAGCTTCATGCGCTATGTGCGCGACGAATTCGAAGACGCTGAACACCGCGGCAAGAACCTCTTTGTTGCCATCGTCCAGGATGAGCAGCTTTTCCACAAGCTTTTGCCCATGTTCACGGCCAACAGCGCGGAGCGCACCGTGGTCTTGGAAGCCGAGGATACCCGCCGGTACCTCGCACGCATGCCGCTGTTCGCTGGGGTGCTGTCGGATCGCCGCACGGCATTTGTACGGGTCATCATGGCGGCGGTGGACAAGCGCCGCACCAACGAGATGATTCGCCACATCGAGAGCGTCACAGGACGGCTCGATGACCGCACCGACATCTTCGTGGCGGTTCACGAGTTGATGTACTCCGCCGGGGCAATCGTCACGTAGCCTTTCCTCGAGGCAGGCCAAAAGGCAGCACAGACGCCATGCCGCATGACGCTACAGTCCAAACCGGAGAAGGCTGGTTCTCGCTCTCCGCCATGACCCTCATGGGGGCCGTGATCCTGCTGGGGTTTTACTTTGGCAAGGGCACGAGCCGCGCCCGCCTGCCCTCGCTCATCGGCTATATGTTGCTCGGCGTGCTGATGGGGCCTTCGCTGCTCAATGTCTTCACCGAGCAAAGCATGCTGCGCTTGGGGTGGGTGACCGAGGCGGCATTGGGATTCGTCGCCTTCAGCATTGGTTCCGAGTTGAGCCTGCGCTCGCTGCGCCAACTCGGCTTCGGCATCGTCGCCATCATCCTCACCGAGAGCTTTCTGGTCTTTGCCGTGGTTGCCGGGTCTGTGTACCTTTTGACAGGCGACGTGGCGACGGGACTGCTGTTCGGCGCCGTCGCCCCGGCGAGCGCGCCTACGGGCACCGTCGCGATCATTCAAGAGTACAAGGCGAAAGGCACGCTCACGAAGGCGCTGTATGCCGTGGTCGGATTCGACGATGGCCTGGCCATCATCATTTTCGGGTTCGCATTGGCGATTGCCCGGAGCCTGCTCACCGGCGAATACACCGGCGTGCAGGGCAGCATCTTGCCCAGCCTCATAACGCCAGCCATTGAGATAGGCGGCAGCCTCATTGCCGGCGCGGTAATTGGCATCGTCTTCTGCAACCTCGTGCGCTATGTAAGCAGCAGCAGTGAATACCTCATTCTGATTGTCGGGACCGTGCTCCTCACCACAGGCATCTGCCTGAATCTCGGCCTGTCGCTGATTCTGACCAATATGGTCGTGGGCTTCACGCTGGTGAACACACGGCGTGAATCGCTCGTGCACCGCGTCACGCAGCCGATGCTCGACATCATGCCCTTGCTGTTCATTCCCTTTTTCTGTTTGGCAGGAGCGCACCTGGATCTGACAAAGCTCCCCGCCCTCGGGCTCTTGGGCTTGGTCTATGTGGTGGCGCGCAGCGCCGGCCTGCTGGCGGGGGCCCGCATCGGCGCTGAAATCGGGCGGAGCGAGCCGAAGATCAAAAAATATTTGGGCTTGGGCATCTTGTCGCAAGCGGGTGTGGCCATCGGCCTGTCGCTGATTGTGCTCAGCGAATTCCAAAGCCTCAGTCTCGAGTTGGATGGCTGGGAGAAACCTGTCGCCATTGCGGGGACGGTCCTTACAACCATCACGGCAACAAGCATTATCTTCGAAATCATTGGCCCCATCTTGACGAAAATCGCGTTGGAGAAAGCCGGCGAAATTCCTAAAGCAGAGCCCGCGCCGAAACGGGGGCATCGAACGTCATAAAGAAGCCGCGGGCCGCCCCTCGAGAGCGGCGCCGGGCGGCCCTGCAAG
>CAZLBS010000682.1:0-2125 GCA_964557505.1 uncultured Nitrospiraceae bacterium
CGCCCCATGGAGCCGCGAGCACCTACGGGGCCTTGGCTGCACGTCTCGGCAAACCCGCGGGCAGCGGACGTGCCGTTGGCGCGGCCCTCGGTCAGAATCCCATCGCCATACTCGTTCCCTGCCACCGCTTCATCGCCGCCAACGGAAAGCTCGTCAACTACGCCTACGGCCTCGATTGGAAGCAGCGCCTCCTCGAACTTGAAGGCGCGCTGCTCGGATGAAATCGCAACCGCACGTTTAACAGACAGCACAGATGATCAAGAAAGGAAAACCGGCCGATGGCCTTGAAGGCCGGTGCAACAGCCTCATATCCGCATAGCCTCATGATCTTGTCAGGCTGAAAGACGTGCCGCAATTGGCCTTGCAGGTGGCCTTGCAGGGACCATCCTCGTTTCTCACACGCAAGCATGCTTTGAATGGCCTTTCACAAACATCGATGGCCGCTGGGCGCCTCCGCGCTTGAAGCCTTTGTGTCTTCTCCTCCATCAGTGCCTTCTGTGCAATCCGTGATTCAGATCTCGAGATTGACGTTGCGGCAGGCAGTGGCATAACCGAGGGCGCGCTTGGTGGTGGGAAACAGGCGCGCCGCGCCGATGGCGAAGGCGAGTTCGATAATGCCCTCTTCCCCATACGCATCGCGCAAGGCGCCGCGTGCTGCTTCTTCGGCTCCCGATGCGGAGACGACGCCTTGCGCAAACCGATAGACGTTCGCAAGCGGTGCGGGCAGATCGTCTACGCGCCCGTGGACCGCGGCGCGAATGATCTCGAGAGGCACGCCGGCCTGCTTGGACAGATTAATTTCGATCAAGGCGCAGGCGCCGCAGTCTTCATGCAGCGCCGCAACGAGACGCGCGACGTGATAGGCGTCGGGCGGCAACGTTTTACGGTAGTTGGCGAAGGGCATGATTTTCGTGTAGGCCCGGAACGCGCTCCACGAAATGTCCAGTACATGCCGCATGTAGTCGAGCGGCTGCCCCAGCCGCCGCTCTTCCTTATCGAGAATCGACCGCGCGATGGCCTTCAGCATGGCGGACCTCCCGGTTGGGCGCATCCATTTCGAAAGCAGCCCGCACTTGCCGTGCCCCGCGCGCGCAGATTCTAGGCCTGCTGTTCGAGGGCATCAATGAAGCTATTCGCTTCGGCGATGGCCGCTTCCATGTCGCGAATGAGTGAATCCACTTCGATTTCGATGGTGCGCACTTCGCTTCGCAGCGAGGCAATCGCTTGCGCGTTGAGATTGTGCTTCAGATACAAGACCTGGTCGCGCATGGGTTGCAGCACGGGCTCGAGCCGCGACTCGGCTTTACGCATCGCCCGGATGAGATCGCTATAGCGCGAACGGGTTTGCGCGAGTTGATCGGCACTGGAGCGCCGCAGGTTCGCATTCTCGTATTCGTCGAGTTCTTGTTCCCATTCGCGAAACAATGCCAGTGAGACCTCATCGACCCGGTCGACGCGCGTATGCACCGCCTCGGCACGCGACTCGCTGCGCTTCAGCTCCCGGTTGAGCCGGTCGTAGACATCTTCCAGCTCGCCGCCATCGAATTCGAGCACGGCGGAAAACTCTTCCAATGCCGACTCAAACTGTTCCTTGGCATCTTCCTGGGCGTCGCGCGCATCTTTGACCCGCGTCACCAGCAGGTCGCGCTTGTGATAGCCGACACGCTCGAGCGCTTCGTAATACGTTGACTGGCAACCCGAGCAAGCCGCGAGGCACGCCGCTGCTGCCAGAAAGGCGCTCATCTGGACGCGCATAAGGATAATCCTCCACGAAGTAGTCCGCTGCTCGACACTCAACCGCTTGCCGTCCTATTTGCTGCCTTCGGCGGCTTCGTCATCCAGTACCTTGATGTGGATGTTGCGAAATTGCACATAGCTCGAGGCGCTGTTCCAGACGTCGCCTTCGGGGTGATAGCCGCCGTGGTGCTGCAACGCCAGCCGTCCTTCTTCAGGGACGCCCGGCAAGCGTGCCTCTTCGATGACGGTTACGCCATTCAACTCCACGGTGAGGCGTTCACCCTTCATGGTGATGAGGAAGGTGTTCCACTCACCGACCGGCTTGTCGGCATTTTCCCGGGGGGTGACCGCGGCGCGCACCTCTGGCGGCATGGACTCGTCGGTCCGG
>CAZLBS010000683.1:0-2121 GCA_964557505.1 uncultured Nitrospiraceae bacterium
GCCGCCCCCGGCCAAGACACGCTGGTCATTGCCAAGCCGGCAGGCGGCACGTTGATGCTGCCGCTGATTGCCGAGACGGTGGCAGGAATTGATTTCGACGCGCGGCGGATTACGGTCCGCGCGCTTGATGCATACGCGGTCGACGATGCGGATTGACGTGCTGACGCTCTTTCCGGAGCTGTTCGAGACGCCGCTGCGGGTGAGCCTGCTGGGCAAGGCCATCGAGCAGGGCATCTTGAGCGTGCACACGACGCAGATACGCGACTTCGCCAAGGACCGCCACCGAACGGTGGACGACGAACCCTTTGGAGGCGGCGCGGGCATGGTCATGCTGTGTCAGCCGCTCTTCGACGCGGTCGAGAGTTTGCGCGGGCGGAATTCGCTCGAGCGCGTCGTGCTGATGACTCCGCGCGGGCGTCCGTTTACGCAGGACATCGCCCGCGAGTGGGCCGCGCGGAAGGACCTCGTCCTTATCTGCGCGCGGTATGAAGGCGTCGACCAGCGGGTCAGCGATGGCCTGGCGGCCGATGAGGTCAGCATAGGCGACTACGTGTTGAGCGGGGGCGAGTTGCCCGCGCTCGTGGTGATAGAGGCGGTGAGCCGCATGCTCCCGGGCGTCGTCGGCGACTGGGAATCCGTCGAGACCGACTCGTTCTACGACGGTTTGCTCGGCCCGCCGCAATATACGCGGCCGCGGGAGTTCCGCGGCATGGGGGCGCCGGAGGTCTTGACCTCGGGCAACCACGCGGCCATCGCGGCATGGCGCCGCAAAGAAGCCCTGCGCACGACACGGCGCGTGCGGCCCGGCTTGTTGGAAGCGAAACGATTGCACCCGCCCGGGTTGAGCAGCGCGGATGAGCGGCTGCTACGGGAAATCGAGGCGGAAGAGGAGATGGAACCGTGAACGCGCTGGACGAACTCAAGCGGGCTCAAATGAAGCCTGCGAAAAAGATCCCCAAGTTTAACGTGGGCGATACGGTCAAGGTGCACTTCCGCATCGTGGAAGGCGAAAAAGAACGTATTCAGATTTTCGAAGGCGCCGTGATCTCGCGCAAGGGCGGCGAGTCGCCCGAGGCCACCTTCACCGTGCGCCGCGTGGTGTCGGGCGAAGGCGTCGAGCGCGTCTTCCCGCTGCACTCGCGTCGGCAAGGCCGCCCGCGTCAAGGCCAAAGCACGCACCGGCCCCAAGCTCACCAAAGCCGAGCGCAAAAAACTCAAGGCCCAGGAAGAAGCCGAGCTGAAGGCCCTCGAAGAACAAGAACACGCCGAGGAAATCATCGAGGAGCAGATCGCCGAAGACCTCGAGGCGAACCCTGAAATCGGTGCGGAAGAAACCCCGGCCGAAGCGCCTGCTGAAGCGGCGGCCGAAGCCCCCGCCGAAGCCCCAGCCGCTGAAGCAGCCAGTGCGTCGGCCGCGGATACCGAAGGCCTCGCCCCCGCCGAAGAAGCCCCCAAGGAAGAAAAGTAGCCCGGCGCCGCTACCCGCATCCAACACCAATCCATGCCGCACGGCCGTTGACCCCGTCAGCGCCGTGCGGCATTTCTGGTATCCCCGCAAACAAGGCACGCTGCACCCTAAAGGAGCACGCTCTCAGCCGCTCTTGTCTCGGGTGCAATGCACGCGGCCCCGTGGTTCGGCGTCCAGGCGGGCACAGCCTAACGAGTTAGTCCGTGGCAAGCCTAAGCGCGCTCTATTGACCTGCCCCCCATGATTGATGCCAGTGGCTATGTCGGTGTCGCGAGGAGAACGTGCTCCCTTCTCTTTGCATTCGTCAGCGCTCGTCCGCACAATACGAGAGACTTAACCGGAATGGTCATGGGCTTAAATTCCGGCAGGAGCCCATACCTGGCATCAATGCACGCTACTGCCAATCCCCCTTCACACGTGGCGATAGTTTCGCCCGCCTGAGCAACCACGGAAATGAGCGGATTCCATGAGCGAAGAGGCAGACCCCATTGAACAGCGTCTCCGGCAGGGGATGGCCAAGCGGCTGAAGCTCGACAACTTGCCGGGCTGGGTGCACGGTATAGGGCTCGGGGGCACGTTGATTGTCCTGGGCATCCTTATCATCATCTTCATGCTCTTCAAAGACGTCGCCGTGTGGGACGACTGGAAGCCGG
>CAZLBS010000684.1:0-1546 GCA_964557505.1 uncultured Nitrospiraceae bacterium
TGCCCATGCAATGCAGCAGCGTGGCATGGAGGTCGCTGACATGCACGGGATTCTCGACGATGTTGTAGCTCAAGTCGTCGGTGGCGCCGTATGTCAATCCTGGTTTGATGCCGCCGCCTGCCAGCCATACCGAGAAACAACGGGGGTGATGGTCGCGGCCGTATTCCGTGTCGCTTAGGGGGCCTTGGCAATAGGCGGTGCGGCCAAACTCCCCGCCCCAGACGACCAGCGTATCGTCGAGCAAGCCCCGCTGCTTGAGGTCGGCGACCAGCGCGGCGGAGGGCTGGTCGGTATCTTTGCATTGTTTCGGAAGGTGATCGGGCATCGCGTTATGCTGATCCCAGCCCATGTGGTAGAGCTGGGTAAAACGGACGCCACGCTCGGCCATGCGCCGGGCAAGCAGGCAATTGCGGGCATAGGCGCCCGGTGTATGCACGTCTGGGCCATACATGTCGAGCACGTGCTGGGGTTCGCTTGAGATGTCGGTCAACTCGGGTACCGAGGCCTGCATGCGGTAGGCCATTTCGTATTGCTCGATGCGTGTTTCGATTTCAGGATCACCCGTCACCGCGAAGCGCGCTTCGTTCAGGCCGCGCAATTGGTCGAGCATTTGGCGGCGCGCCGCACCGCTGCAGCCGCCGGGGTTGCTCAGGTAGAGCACGGGATCGGCCGCACTGCGCAGCTTCACCCCTTGATACTTCGAGGGCAATTGCCCGCTGCCCCATAGGCGGTCGTAGAGGGGCTGCCCCGCGGCACGGCCCGTCCCGCGCGACACAAGGACCATAAAGGCAGGCAGATTTTCATTCATCGTGCCGAGGCCGTAGGCCGTCCATGCGCCAAAGCTGGGGCGCCCGGCGAGCTGCGAACCGGTTTGGCAAAAGGTGATCGCGGGGTCATGGTTGATGGCCTCGGTATGCACCGTGCGCACGATGCAGATATCGTCAGCCTGCTTGGCCGTGTAGGGGAGAAGCTCGCTCCACCACTGCCCGCTCTCTCCGTGCTGGGAAAAGTTGAAGATGGAGCGAGCGAGCGGAAAGCGCTGCTGGTTGGCGGTCATGCCCGTCAGCCGCTGTCCCATACGAACCTCCGCCGGCAGTTCCGTATTGTGCATTTTGTCGAGCATCGGCTTGTGGTCCATCAGCTCGATTTGAGATGGCCCGCCGCTCTGGAAGAGGTAGATGATGCGCTTGGCCTTGGGTGCAATATGCGGGAGTTGGATATTGGAGGGGACGGAAGCATTTGCTTGAGAGGATGCGCCAAGCAGCCCCGCGGCGGCCCCCCCGAGGGCAAGGCCGGCGGAGGTAAGAAAGTGGCGCCGGTTGATTGTTTGTGCGGCGTGCAGGCTTTTCATCGCGATGCGCTTCCTACTCTTTTGTGATCGTTTCGTCGAGATTCAGCAACACACTGGCCAAGGCGGTGTATGCGGCGAGGATGCTCTCGTCCATGGCAGCGGGCACGGGCCGTTCGCCATGCGCAAGAAATGCAGCCGCCGCTTCGCTGTCTTCGGCGTAGCCGCTCTTGTATTGCATGAGGCCAGCGAGCAGCA
>CAZLBS010000684.1:1556-2121 GCA_964557505.1 uncultured Nitrospiraceae bacterium
CTCCGTTTCCGGCGCGGATGGCGTGCGGCCTGTGGCCAGTTTGAAGCCATACTGGGCGCGGGCCTCGGGCGCCGGGTCTGCCTCGGCGAGCATGCGCTCCGCCAGGGCTCGCGCCGCTTCGACATAGGTCACGTCATTGAGCAACGCGAGTGCTTGCAAGGGCGTGTTCGTGCGGCTTCGCTTCACGGTGCACACTTCCCACGTAGGCGCATCGAATGTGTTCAACGTGGGATGGGCCACGGTGCGCTTGCGGTACGTGTACAAGCTCCTCCGGTAGAGGTCGTCACCTTCAGCTTGCATGTATGGGCCTTGATTGGCCCCGCCAGCCAACTCATCCCATAACCCTTCGGGCTGGTATGGCTTCACGCTGGGTCCGCCAATCTTCGGCGCAAGCAGTCCGCTTACAGCCAGTGCATTGTCGCGAATGAGTTCGGCTGGCAAGCGGAATCGCGGTCCCCGCGCGAGCAGGCGGTTTTGCGGGTCGCGTACCCGCAACTCGGGGTTTGTGTGCGAGGCTTGCCGATACGTGGCACTGTCGATGATGAGGCGCTGCATATGCTCTAGG
>CAZLBS010000685.1:0-223 GCA_964557505.1 uncultured Nitrospiraceae bacterium
TCCGGTCGAGCACGGTGATCTTCTGCACCGAGGCCGGCAAGGTCTGAATGAAGTGCTCGGCGGCCCATGGACGGTAGAGCCGTACCTTCAACAGGCCGGTCTTTTCACCGCTAGCGTTGAGCGCGTGCATGGCGGCCTGCGCCGCGCCTACGCCTGAGCCCATCATCACGAGCACGCGGTCGGCATCCGGGCTCGTAGGCCCGTTCGCGCCCTCCGCGATGAT
>CAZLBS010000685.1:233-812 GCA_964557505.1 uncultured Nitrospiraceae bacterium
ACGCGGTCGGCATCCGGCGCGCCTTCGTATTCGTAGAGCTTGTATTGACGGCCCGTGTGCTTGGCTTCCTCATCGAACAAGCGCTGCACGATTTCAGGCACCGCCGCGTAAAAGGCGTTGACGGTTTCCCGCGCCTGAAAATACACGTCTGGGTTTTGCGCCGTGCCGCGAATCAAAGGGCGGTCAGGCGTCATTGCGCGCGAGCGGTTTGCCAGCACCAAGTCATCATCGATGAGGGCGCGAATCGCCTCAGGCGTCAACGTGTCGATCTTCGCGACTTCGTGCGAGGTGCGAAATCCGTCGAAAAAGTTGATGAACGGGATGCGCGACTCGAGCGTCGCCGCGTGGGCAATAAGCGCCAGGTCATGCGCCTCCTGCACGCCCGCCCCGGCCAACATGGCGAAACCGGTCTGCCGGGCGGACATCACGTCGCTGTGGTCGCCAAAGATCGAGAGTCCTTGTGCCGCAAGCGAGCGCGCCGCCACGTGCATGACAAAGGGCGTCAGCTCGCCGGCCATCTTATACATGTTTGGCAGCATGAGGAGCAGGCCTTGGGAGGCGGTGAACGTCGTCGTCAGC
>CAZLBS010000685.1:822-2120 GCA_964557505.1 uncultured Nitrospiraceae bacterium
TGGCGAACACGGCGATTGAAATGACGAGTAGTGTCGGGATCATCAAAAGCAAGCCCTGCGAGGCGGTGAACGTCGTCGTCAGCGAGCCGGCCTGCAAAGAGCCGTGAATGGCCCCGGCCGCGCCGCCTTCGCTCTGCATCTCGGCCACGTGGGGTACCGTCCCCCACAAATTGGGGCGGCCTTCCGTGGCGTATTGATCCGCCCATTCGCCCATCGGCGATGAAGGCGTAATCGGATAAATCGCGATCACCTCGCTGAGCTGATACGCGACCCGCGCGACCGCTTCGTTGGCATCCAGTGTGACGGTAGTGCCCATAGTGTGTGCTCCTCTTCCAAGCTGAAACGCCCCCGTCTACGTGTCACGCGCGCAAGGCGCGGGCGCTGGAATTGCGGATGTGTTGTTTGGTGGCTTGCCCCATCGACGCGGCTTGGCGTCCGGCTCGAGTGCGCATGGCGGCGGCGCGCGTCGCGCTGATGCCGCGTGTCAAGGCGCCGGTTCCCCCCGGAGGACGCTTCGACCATGCCCCTCGTGGCTTGCGAGTCCTGCTGACTCTGCCAGGCGCACTCCCCGCGCCCCGTTCGCCATTGCGGCGATTTTTGCCATGCAGGCCTTCGAAACCATTTTGGCCACGTCTACATAGTATATCAAGATTTTTACGATGCGCTACTGAAAAGTTATCAGGCAATAGCGCGCGCCATCATGTGTTTATGGCGATGATCCGTGCGTGAGCGTTGTGTGAGCGGACCATGCGCGTGACCTGACGCGCTTATGGAGCAGGCGAATACCAGATTGGCGAACTCCAAGCGCGCCCAATCTAATGCTTAGCGCACCCCTGCTCAGCAGGCGATGCTCGTGATTCCCATGTTTGCGTCCCCCTGCCGCAGCGGGTCTGGTGAACCACCGACGCTCTTGAGCGCTGCGTTTTTTGCTCTTGTTCTCCTTGGCTGATGTATGATGCTGCTTGCAACATGGGGCGCATACGGGGGAGTTTGTTGATTATGGCGAAGGCGAAGCAAAAGGTTGCGTTGATCTCGAATGGGGACTTTCGCAACGCGGCGTGCGAGGTTGGGTGGCCGATGCAGAAGGCCACGCTCAAGGCCGTCCGGGGGGCGCTGAAAAAGCTTGGCGCCGAGACGGAAGAGTATCCGCGGTACGACGCGAAGCGCAAGCATGGCTTCATCACGAAACAGTGCGAGGGCACAGATCTCTTCGCCTCGCTCGACCCGGACCAGCCCGTCATCATCGTACTGAGCATTTGGGCGTATGCGCATCACGTGTCGGGCGCCCTTCAGACGCA
>CAZLBS010000686.1:0-2118 GCA_964557505.1 uncultured Nitrospiraceae bacterium
CCGCCATGCCCGAACTGGTCTCCGAAGTGTTGCGCGCAACCGACGACCCCGACGGCGACGCGCAGGACGTGCGCGCCTTAATCGAGCGCGACCCCTCTCTCACGGCCAAGATTCTGCGGGTCAGCAATTCGCCGCATTACGGCATGAAGCGCACGGTCGGCTCGTTGCAACTCGCCCTGGTCGTGCTCGGCGTGCGCGAGATTCGCAACATCGTTCTGGGCGTCGCGTTGTTCGACAGCATTCGCGATGCCGAGGCGGAGGCCTGCCTCGGACGCGACTTCTGGCCGCGCTCGTTTCAGACGGCGCAGATTTGCCGCCAAATGGGAACCCGGCTCGGATTTCGTTTCCAGGGAGAAGACTTCGTCTGCGGCCTGCTGCACGGACTCGGCAAGATGGTGCTCTGCAGATTTCTGCGCGAGCCCTATTATCAGCTCCTGCGCGAAGCTGCGACGGTGCTGGAATTGGCGCGTTATGAAGAGGGCCGTTTCGGGTTCAATCATGCCGATACCGCCGCGGCTCTTGCGACGAAGTGGAACCTCCCGCTTACGTTGTGCGATGCCTTGCGGCTATACTTGCCCCTGGAGGAGCGCCGGCTTGAAGATGCCAAAGATCCGCGCTTGGCAGCGCTGGTGCGCGTGGCCTGGCTGGCGACCCTTCGGCCGGATGAAATGGAAGAAGGGCAGGACCCCATCGACGCCGCCGTCGATTGCGGCCCGGTCTGGGACGTGTTTGGTCCGGCGCCCAACCCCATTCCCCCCAATGACCGGAACGAAACCCTGCGTGCCTTTGCAGACGACGCAAAGTCGAGCGGCCATGTGGCCCTTTAGCGTCTGCTTGGCACACGGCGGAGAACCACGCAAAGAAGCTGTGCATATGGCGAAGAAATCGAAAAAAATTGTGGTGCGCGACGAGGATTTCGCAGAGCTTGACGCCGCCTTAGACGACGCTTTGCAGTCGCTTGACGCGGTCAATCAGAAAACGCTGGGCGTGCTCGAGGCGATCGATCAGGGCCAACTCGAGTTGATTCAAGACGGCACGCCTGAGGCGGACCAGGCCAACTCAGGGCCTGACCAGTCCGCGGAGTGACGGGAACAGCTGGCGGCGCGCCCCGCCGCGCTCTTCGCATCATCTTGCTCGACGCGCATCTGAAAGGGGGCGGGCAAGTGCGCTACCTGGCCAACCTTGCTTCCGAGCTGACGCGAAAGGGCCATCAGGTCACGATCGGCTGCAGGCCCGGCAGCATCCTCGCCAGCCGCGCTCAGGAAGCAGGGTGCGCCTGCGAACCTTCCTTTGCTCTGCGCGGAGGCGTGCGCCCGCTGTCCTGGCTGCATGACTTGCGTGTGCTGCGGGGCCTTATCCGCAAGCTGCGGCCACACATCGTGCACGTGTCCGGCTCGCAGGATCATTGGACGGCAGGAATCCTCAACCATGCGATGGGGCATCCCGCTGCACTTGTGCGAACGCGCCACAACACCAACCGGGTATCGAACAGCCTGCCCAACCGGGTATTGAACAAGCACTGGACGGACTACCACATTACAGTCTGCGAGGCTGTCCGCCGTGAGTTAAGCCGCCATCCGGCCTTTGCAACTGGGCATATGATGGCCATCCACAACGGGGTGGATGCCGCCGCCTTCAAGCCAAACCGCGCCGTGCGCAAGAAGATGCGCGCCGCCTTCGGCTACCAGCAGGACGACTTGGTCGTTGCCATGGCAGCGCGCTTCGTGGAAGCAAAGGGGCACCGGTATCTTCTGCATGCCGCGGCTCAGGTGCGGCGCCGCTTTCCCTCCATGCGCGTGCTCTTCTTCGGCGAGGGGCCCCTCCTTGAGCGAATAGAAGCCATGGCGCGGCAGCTTCAGCTGCAAGACATCGCCCAATTCGCCGGCTTTCGCCCCGGCATGGCCGACTGTCTTCAAGCGATCGATATCGGCGTTCAACCCTCCATCGGCGTGGATACCTCCTCATTCAGCTTGAAAGAGATGATGGCCGCTGGCAAGCCGGTCATCGCGTCAGACTATGGGGGGCTCGTGGAAATCGTCGATAATGGCGCGGAAGGATTCGTCGTGCCGCACGGCGCTGTGGACCCCCTGGCCGAAGCACTCGCGCAGTTGCTCAGCC
>CAZLBS010000687.1:0-2115 GCA_964557505.1 uncultured Nitrospiraceae bacterium
GATGTTCCGCGAGCCGCCGGCCCACGAATCCCGCTGCGCCCGTGATGAGTGCCCGCTTCACTACGGCGTCCCCATGTGCTCCAGGTTGGCCTGCTGCCGCTTCACGTAGTCGAGGTCGGCATCGACCATAAGCTTGACCAATCCGGCGAAGTCAACCTCCGGTTCCCAGCCCAGATTGGTGCGCGCATGCGTACTGTCGCCTAGCAATAACTCCACCTCGGCCGGCCGGTAAAACTTCGGATCGACTACGACGTAGTCTTCGTAATTGAGGCCGACATGGCCGAAGGCGATATCGCAAAACTCGCGGACGGTATGCGTCTCATTGCTGGAGACCACGTAGTCGTCGGCCTCGGGCTGTTGCAGCATGAGCCACATGGCGTTGACGTAGTCGCGCGCGTAGCCCCAGTCGCGCTTGGCCTCGAGATTGCCGAGGCGCAGTTCAGCGTCCAGGCCGAGCTTGATGCGCGCGACGCCATGCGTGATCTTGCGTGTCACGAATTCCAGCCCGCGCCGGGGCGACTCGTGATTGAATAGAATCCCGGACACCGCGTACATGTTGTAGCTCTCGCGGTAATTCACGGTGATCCAATGGCCGTAGACTTTCGCCACGCCGTAGGGGCTGCGCGGGTGGAAAGGGGTGTTTTCCGTTTGCGGCGTTTCGCGCACCTGGCCATACATTTCACTCGACGAGGCTTGATAAAAGCGGATGCCTTTGTCGATGACGCGGATGGCCTCGAGAATGCGCGTGACGCCGAGCGCAGTGACGTCGCCCGTCAAAATGGGCTGCTTCCAAGAGGTCGGCACGAAAGACTGCGCGGCCAGGTTATAGACCTCATGCGGCTGCACGTCGCCCACCGCTTCAATCGCCGAGACCTGGTCGGTCAGGTCAGCCTGGATGAGCGTGACCTTGTCTTGGAAATGCTTGATGCGTTCGAAGTTCTCGGTGCTGCTGCGGCGGACGACGCCATGCACATCGTAGCCTTTTTCCAGCAGCAATTCCGCGAGGTAGGACCCGTCTTGTCCCGTAATGCCTGTGATGAGCGCGCGCTTGCCCGCCGCGTCCCCTGCCATAGTCTTCTCCTAGCCGTCTTCGGATGAAGCCGCGCACTGCCCCAAGCCCGCGGCGACCCAATACCATAGCGTAGCGAATCGGCCTGCGCGGCACAAACCGCCAAAAGAAACCACGGCCCGCGGGAAAGCTCCCGGCGGGCCGCGGCTGAAGAGAATGCGCCTGGAATTAAATGCCGTAGATTTCGATGCCGGTCAGCTTGTAGATGCCATCTTCCATGCGCGCGCGGAACTCGAGCGTCACCATGCCGAAGTCGCCTTCTACGTCCACCGGATAGACGATCAGTTCGCCGTCTTCTTCTTCGAACTCGGCATCTTCGGTGTAGATTTCGACCGAGTCGATGTACTCGTCGATGATGCCCTGATCGAGCACGCCTTCGAGGAAGGTGCGCAGTTCTTCCTTGCCGCCGACTTGCGGCACCATGAAGTCGTCGGAAAGAATTTCCATGAGCGCGTCGAGGTCGCTTTCCTTCGCGGCTTCAATGATGCGCGTGGTGTACTGCTCGAGCGCTTCTTCCGGCGTCATCGGCTCGGCTTTCATGTCGCCCTCGCCCATGCTGCTGCCGAGGAGCGTCAACAAGGCCTCTTGCTGCTCCCCGGACATGCCATCGATCATGGCCTTAAGCTTGCCGCTAATCGACTCTTCCGCCTGGGCCGGCATCGCCGCCATTGCCACCGCCACTGCCGCTGCCGCGGCCCATCGCATCGCATTCGTCATGTCGTGTTTCTCCCTCGAGGCACTCTGCCGCCCCATGCTTGAACCAATTGAAGTCCCAATGGAATCCGCACCCCGTAATGCACCAGGCGCGGCGACAGTGGGACCGCCCTTGCCAGGAAGAGGTTTCAGGCATAGGCCTAACCCAACCTTTACAAAGCGCGCCTACGCTTTGCAGTTACCAACGTCGTCTTCTCAAGACGGTCTCAGCCTAGAGGGGGAGTCACATGAACTTCGAACGATTTGCCGCCACTGTTTTCGTTGTCCTGTCGCTGTTCGTGGGAAGCGCCGCGGCGCAACTGGAGGAAAACCCCCGGCTGATGCAAGGCCCC
>CAZLBS010000688.1:0-2111 GCA_964557505.1 uncultured Nitrospiraceae bacterium
AATGACATCGGCGCCGGGAAGATGGTGAAGACGCAGAAGTTCAGCATGGGCATGAGGAGTTGTTCCCAAAAGCCCTGCATGACGATGCCTGGCCACGCGGACAAGAACGTCAGCTCCCGCTTCCGCACCTCGCGCAACATCCGTGGAATGGCGTCCGGTTCGAGACGGGCGTCGGCATCGATGAAGAGCAACCATTCCGCCCGGGCCGCCTTGGCGAGGTTGTGGCATGCGAAGGTCTTGCCGCACCAGCCCGCGGGCAGCGGCTTCGGGCGCAAGGTTCGCAAGCGAATGTCGTGTTCGGCAGCATCGGCCAGATACTCGGCGGTGCCATCGGTCGAGCCATCATCGTATACGATGACCTCGACGATGCTGTCGGCTTGACGATCGAGGCAAGACAGGCATGCCGGGAGATTTTTTATTTCATCACGTGCCGGGATAAGCACCGAGACCTTCTGCTTTTCGAGGTAATCGGGCGGCCCGAAATTGGGCCACACAATCATATTCGCGGCTGTGGTTGCCAACACGATGCAGGCCATCGCCAAGATGACCGCGGCCGCTATCGTCAAGACGATGGCCATCAATGCACCACCTCGGCTGCAGCAGGCTTGGGCGTGCCGTTTTGGCTGGCCCTTGGCGATACACCGAAGCAAATGGCCGCGAGCGCTTCGGGCGCTTCCTTAATCGGCTCGTGTCCCGCGCCCTTCAACTCGGTGACCCGGGCATGGGGAAACACACGGCGCCACACCGACAACCCTTTGCGGACGGCAGGAAAGGTCTTTTCGCCATACGCGATGTCGATGGCAATGTCGAGCTTGTCGAGGTAGCGCTCGTCGGGCGCCATGGCTTTGAGCAAACGAAGATTCTCGATAGCCGCTTCGTGGTCTACATCTTCAAAGGCACTGGTCAGGTTCTGCGTGGAAGAGCGGCGGTTGAACAACGCCTGGTTCGTACAGAAGCGGCCAATGGGATTTGCAAAGGTCGTCATGTAGGCGCGCCGCCCAAACTCGCCTTTCAGGAAAATGTCGAAATACCAAGGATTGAACGCAAAGGGATCGATGAGGACGGCGCGGGCAACCTTGCCGGGTACGCGCATGGCGAGTTCGAGCGCTGTGAGTGCGCCGCCGCAATTCCCTACAAGCGTGACATCGTCGATGTCCAGCGAGCGGAATGCCTCGGCAATGGGCTCCAACAAGGCGCCGACCGTCCATTCACGGGGGCGGGGCGTGCCGCCGTATCCCGGCAAGTCGGGCGTGTAGAAGACGGCGTCCCCGGGCATAAACTTCTCGAGCCGGCGAAACGTGCGGTGGTTGCCGGCCCATCCATGCAGCCCGAAGTAGGCCCGGTCTCCTTCTCCTCGTTTATCAATGAACACCGGCAGTCATCCTGTCTGCCACGAGCCGGCCGCTGAGCAGCACCATTGGCATGCCCGTGCCGGGCGTCGTGCTCGCTCCGACATAATACATCCCAGGCAGTTCCCGTGCGATATTCGGCATCCGCCATGGTCCTAACTGAAACAACGTATGGGCGGCTCCAAATGCCGAGCCCTCGTGAAGGCCATACAGCTCGCCCCAGTCAGCCGGGGTGTACACGGTCTCGTGGATGATGCGGTCGGCGGTGAGGCTGGCCCCGTGCTGCTGCATGCGCGCCAACACCTTTTCCTTGATGCGCTGCGTCTCCGCTTCCCAGTCGATCCCGGGCAAGTCGCTCAAGACGGGCGTGGGCACGAGTACGAACACGGCGTCGCCATCCTCGGGCGCCAGCGACGGGTCCGTGGCCGATGCCACGCTCACATAAAACGGCAAACCATCCGGGATGCGCTTGTTGCGGAACAAGTCTTCGAACGATTCGCGGTAGGTGTCGGGCAAGAAAATCGTGTGGTGTCCAATGCCTTGAATCTTCTCTTTCACCGCCCAGTAGAACGTGAGCACGCCTGGGGTCATCTTGACGCGCTGGTTGCGGCGGCGGCGCGGCTCGACAGCCGGCTCATCCCGCAAGAGTTTCGCATCGGTTGTGGCGACATCGACATTGGAAATGACCTGCGCATAGGCTTCTTTTTCGTTGCCATTGCGCAAAATGCCCGAGACCTCCCCGCTGTGCGTCGTGATCTTGTC
>CAZLBS010000689.1:0-2110 GCA_964557505.1 uncultured Nitrospiraceae bacterium
TCCACTACACGGTCGACCACGGCCACTATCCTGACGGGGCGCAACGTGAGTATGCCAAGTTTGAGGGGCGCCGCTTCCCGGACAATGAATTGGCGATTGGCAACATCAGCGCGGGTCAATGGGTAGGGAGCGGACGCATCGACGCGAGCGGGGCGTATGCCAAAGATGGCGACACCATCGCCGGGCTCATGGTCGATGGCGCGGCGTGGCCTGACCTTCGCATGATGCTTATCGATTGCGAGGAGACCTCGCTGAACTCGCATGCCATTAACCGGCATCCTGAACTCGCCGGCTGGGATGACGCGCGGTACGCCTCGAGCGCCTACAAGCAGCGGGCGGATGCGGCAACGGCGTTCTTGCAGTCGCTGCTGGACACGCAAGGCATCGCGTTCATCGAGCTGAATCCACACCGAGACGCGACAGGGGCGTTCGATGATCGGGTGGATGCCTTTGGCCGGTACTTGGGCTGGGTCTACGGCGGAGGCGAATGCTTCAATGCGGCACTCGTCGAGCAGGGGCTGGCGGACGTCTATCTCTATGATGACGGCCGCTTCCATGAGCCGTCGATGGCGCTGAAGGAATACTTCTCATACCGTGGCCCAACGGTAGACTCGATCGAGACGACGGATAGGACGCTCGATTCCTTCGATGGGCAGGGCGGCATTTTCGAACTATTGACGGCATTAGCTTACGCGGCACGTGGATACGTGTTTGCCGTCTCGCCGGATTTCGCGGTGACGTTCAAGAAGGATGACGTTGCTCAGCATGTGCGGCAGCATGATCCGCTGCAAGTGGGCGTGACCTTTGGCGAGCAGGCGCGAGACCTGGTGAATGCCGTTCATTTCGACGGAGACCCGCTAACGGGCGTGACTACGCAGACGTTCACGCGGGGCGAAAGCGTGGGGGCGTTTGGCTGGCAGGCAAGCGCCCTCAGCTTGTACAGCATCTCGTCCGAGAGCGATGCCCAGCGCCTGGCTGAGGGGCTGCTCGACGATCTGGCATATCCAGCCGTTTCTGGCGAGCTGCTGTTTTATCACGGCGAAGCGGCTATTTCGCCGGGCGATCTGATCGAGGTCAGGGGTGCTGCTTTACGGCGCTTTCGGGCGCGGCTTCCATCTGCATGGAACGGGGCCTATGGCGGCACGTACGTGGGGCGTGCGCGGGAGGTGCGGCACCGCTTTTCTGGCCGTCATGTGGAGACGCGGGTATTCCTGACTTCGCCGTTGCGTTCGGTGGATGCGCCGCTGGCCTTCATGGTGCGCAGTCAGCCTGACCCTGAAACGTTCTTCCAGTTTCGTCTGGACGATGAGACCGTTGGCGTGGACCGCGGTTTTCACCTGGACTAAGCCCTTGGCGTAAGGAGAACATGCCATGGCCCTGAAGGGCAATGCCTATACCAAGACGAGCTGGGCATTCGAAGAACGCCCGGTTACGTCGTCAAAGTTGAATCTTTGGGACGACCGGATCGAAGCGGCGCTCGAGCTTCTGTTTCGTTTGGTGCACGAAAGTTATGGCGGCGTGACAGGGGTATTGCGGCAATACGCCAACGAACTGAAGGTTTCCTCGACGCCGATCGCGAGCTTGTCGGTAGAGGTGCTGCCTGGTTTGGCGCTCATCAACGGGGCGCCATGCATCATTGCCGAGAAGATTCAGACGGTGGATGTGACGCCCCCGACAGGCTTCCCGCGTTGCGACCTCGTGCAGGCGCGGCTCGATACGTGGGATGTCTCCGTAAAGACTGGGACGGAAGCCTCCTCCCCAAGCGCGCCGAACCCGGATTCGGATGCAATCGGCCTGGCAAAACTGATGTGCATACCAGGCATGATCGCGATTACCAACGCAAGCGACGGAACCAATGGATACATCATCGATGACCGGCACTTCATCTAATGGACGCAACGATGTTTGGCTGACGTGCACTCCAGGCGGCGGTGCGCCGAGCCATTTCAAATTGAGCGAATTCGAAAATGTAGATGGGCTCGCGATGGTGCACGCGAGCGTCCTTGCCTCGCTGGAAGCGGTGCGCGCTGATTTGTGCGAAGCGGCAGGCGAAGAGGTCCAGGTGCTCATCACGGACGGTGTTCGCACGCAGACGGACCTCGAGCATCTC
>CAZLBS010000690.1:0-2101 GCA_964557505.1 uncultured Nitrospiraceae bacterium
ATTCTTCTCGGCCGCTGCCTCCGGCTCCGCGGCCTCATCCGCGTGAAGATCATCTGCTGCCGCGCTGGTTGGGGTCAGTTCCGCGGCCGGAGGGTTTCCGCCTTCTTGGCCGCGTAGCCACAACGCCACACCCAAGCCGGCGCCAATCAACACCGCCACCAGAACGACGAAAGTCCGTGGATTCAAGGATGCGTTCTCCCGGATGTGGCGCATCGCGCCCTGCGATTTCCGCAATAGCAGCCCCGCGAATCATACCGCGCCGCTTGGATGCCATGCACAATCCACACGTAATGATGGCACAACGTTGCACGCCTCCAAAATTGGGGCAGCAACCATGCAACCTTTTCAGATTGGAAAGGATAAAAAAACTACACTGGAGAGCCTTGAAGCTCATCCTAAGATCTTGTTGCATTCTATTCCCGCGCAGGGTATACTGCAGTATCACGCAGCGAGTGCGCCGATAAGCTTAAGGAGCATTGCCGTTAATGGGTTTCGGACCAACAGAACTGTTTATCATCTTCGCCATCGTCATGCTGCTCTTTGGTGCGGGAAAATTGCCGAAACTGGCCCGCTCCATGGGAACGGCTGTCACCGAGTTTAAACAAGGCATACAAGGCGTCAAAGAAGAAGCCGCCGAATCGCTGAATGCCGACAAGTCCAGCAGCGAAGCGGCATCGGCCCCTGCCCAGCAGGAGGAAAAGGCCGAACAGTCCTAATCAGGGCAACCGTCTGCCGGCGCGAGTGAGGGCGTATCGGCAGCTTTTGCTACGACGTTACCCAACGTTTTCATCAATACCCGAAGCGAGCGCCTCCACCCCAAGAGGCGCTCGCTTCGTCTTTTGCATATCCTCGCTAAACGCGCGCTCCCGCGCGAAACTTAGCTTCCTTCATACATCGCCTCGATGTCTTGGGCGAAGTGTTCCATAATGGGTTTGCGCTTCAGCTTGAGCGTCGGCGTCATTTCGTCCTCTTCAATGCTGAATTCGCGCGGCAGCAGCTTGTACTTCTTGATCTGTTCGTAACGGGCCACTTCAGTGTTCGCCTGTGCGACCGCCTTTTCCACTCGCTCCTTCACAGCGTCCGACTCGCGAAGCGCTTCCACCGTCGTGCCGTCGGCTTCAGCCCGTGCCGCGAGTTCTTCTTCCGACAACGTCAACAAGGCCACCAAGTAGCTGCGCTTATCACCAATCACGACGGCCTGGCCAATCAGCGGGTCCCGCGTCAGCAACAACTCGATGTTCGACGGCGCCACGTTCTTGCCATTCGCCGTCACGATCAGATTCTTTTTGCGGTCAGTAATCCGCAAGTAGCCCTCGTTGTCGACCTCGCCAATGTCGCCGGTATGCAGCCACTTCTCCTCATCGATGGTTTCCGCCGTTTTGTCGGGCATGTTGTAATATCCCGCGAAAACCCCTTCGCCTCGAACGAGGATCTCCCCGTCCTCAGCCAGTTTGCATTCAAACCCTGGAAGCACTTTGCCTACGGTGCCAGGCTTGCAGTGACCCGGACGGTTTCCGTGGCTCACACCGCCGCATTCCGTCATGCCGTACACTTCAAAAAACGGCACGCCGATCGCGTTGAAGAAGTTGATGACGTCTACCTCGATGGGCGCCGCGCCGCAGACGATGAAGCGCACACGCCCGCCCATGCGTTCCCGAATCTTCGACAGCACCAAACGATCCGCCATCCTGTGCTGCATCGCCAGCCAAGGCGGCAAATGCTGTCCTCCCCTGTTGTGCACCTCAAGGCCCACTCCGAGCGCCCAGCGGAACAAGGCTTGCTTCACCGCCGAGCTTTGCTCGACCGTGCTCATCACGCGCGTATGCACCTTTTCGAAGAGCCGCGGCACGCCGCCCATCAGGGTCGGCTGAATGACCGGCAGCAACTCCGCGACGCGCTTGATGTCGGGGATAAAGTTCGTCGAGCACCCCGCGTACATGCGCACGAAGAACGACACGAAGTGCTCGGCCACGTGGCTCATCGGGAGGAAGGACGTCATCACGTCGTCCGGCCCGATGCCGATCACGTCGAACATCGAGTAGGCCGCGTTGAGCCCGGTGTGGTGCGTGTGTACCGCGCCCTTGGGCGGGCCTGTCGTGCC
>CAZLBS010000691.1:0-2095 GCA_964557505.1 uncultured Nitrospiraceae bacterium
TTCCACCAGGCCGATGCGGTTTTCCACGGAAGACTGCGGCACCCGCGCGCCGACTCCAGCAACGATGGCGTAGATGAGCACCGCCAGCACGATGTTCGCCAACGGTCCTGCAATCAGCACGATGAGCCGCTGCCATACTGGCTTCTTGTTGAACCAGCGGTCAGGCGGCACGTGGTTATACTCGGCCTCTTGCTCTTCCTCGCTGCGCGGCGTGTCTTCCTGGCCCGCCATCTTGACGAAGCCACCGAGCGGCAGAGCGCCCACGCAGTAGTCCGTTTCCCCAATGCGCCTGCCAAAAAGTCGCGGCGGCATGCCGATGCTGAAACGGTCTACATATATCCCGAAGGCCTTGGCCGCCAAGAAGTGCCCCGCCTCATGAAACGCGACCAGCACGCCGATCGCCGCGATGAAGATAAAGAATTGGGGATAAAAATAGGCGAGAGCAAGACCGCCGCCAACAATCAACAACAGTTTCGATGTCACGATAGGTGATACCTTAGGTTTCGCAAGTGCTCTATAGTCCAGGCCTTAAACGGCCTGTCCCTTCTTTGCGATGACTTCACGGGCAAGCCGCCGGCCGTACGCGTCGGCTTCCATGACCGCCTCGAGCGACATGTCATGGCGGATGACAGCAACGTTCATGACCGCCGCGGCCACCCGCGCGATGCTCAAAAACCCGATTTCATGCGCGCAAAACGCAGCGACAGCCGTTTCGTTGGCCGCATTGAGCACCGCCGGCGCCGTGCCGCCTTCGCGCGCCGCGTCGATAGCATACGCCAAACAGGGGAATTCACTGAAGTCCGGGCGGTCGAACGTAAGGGCGCCGAGGCTGGCGAGGTCGAGGCGCTGCATCGGCGGCGCCAGCCGCTCGGGCCACGTCAACGCGAACTGAATCGGAAACTTCATGTCCGTGGGGCCGAGATGTGCCACAAAGTGCCCGTCGTTGAATTCCACGAGGCTATGCACAATGCTCTGCGGATGAATCACCGGCGCGATTTTCTCGAGCGGCAGGCCGAACAGCCACATGGCTTCGATGATCTCGAGGCCTTTATTCATCAGCGTCGCGGAATCGACGCTTATCTTGACGCCCATATCCCAACGCGGATGCCGGGCGGCTTGTTCCGGCGTGACCGCCGCCAGTTGCTCCGGCGCCTCGCCGTAGAACGGCCCGCCCGAAGCCGTAATCCAGACTTTGTACACGTCATTCGTGTCGTGCCCGCTCAAGCATTGGAAAATGGCATTGTGCTCGCTATCGACCGGCAGTACCGTAACCCCATGGCGCCGAGCCGTTTCCATGATAAGCTCGCCCGCAATTACCAGGGGTTCCTTATTCGCGATCGCGACGTTGTTGCCGGCTTCGATGGCCGCGAGGAGCGGCTTGAGGCCCGCCGCCCCCACAATGGCGCACAGGACCAAATCGGCAGGTTGGGCAGCCAATTCCACTACGCCCGCTTCGCCCTCGAGCAGAGGACAATCAAATGCCGCGCGGGCCTTAGCTTCCAGCGCAGCCGCATCAGCGCCCACGGCCACATATTGCGGGGAAAACTCTACCGCCTGTTGCGCGAGTTCATCAATGGATTGGTGGGCCGAGAGGCCTACGATTTGAAAGCGCCCCGGCAAATGCCGCAGCACCTGCAGGGCGCTTCGCCCAATCGAGCCGGTCGAGCCGAGTATGGTTAGCCGCTTTGCCATGACGCCCGTTCTACGGTTGCCGGAACGCTGCGGACGCCGGCACGCATGCCCGAAGCCGGGCAACAGGCGGGCGTGTCCCACACCGCTCTAAACGTGCCGCTTCGCTTCCATCCGCTCCTGCAAGCATTGCTTCACGTCTTCAACCGTGCGCAGCGCAAGCAATTCCTTTGCGAAGTCCTTCGCCCCCGCGCTGTCGATTTGCGCGATTTGGACCCGCATGCCCGCCAGCGAGCCTGCGCTCATGCTTAAGGCATCAATGCCCAGGCCAATCAGCAACTCCGCGTACAACTGCGAGCCGGCCATCTCACCGCACAGGCTGATGTTGATGCCCGCCCGGTTCGCGGCGCTGATGGTATCCCGCAGCATCCGGAGCACCGCCGGATGAGCGGGTTCATATAGATGC
>CAZLBS010000692.1:0-2094 GCA_964557505.1 uncultured Nitrospiraceae bacterium
AGGCATTGGCCTGCGCTCGAGGGGGAATCATGCAGCTTGTACGCGTCGAGAATTTGAAACCGGGCCTGCGGGTCGCCCGGCCCCTGCTGGACACCAACGGCAGCCCTTTGCTCCGCACCGGGGTCATTCTCAGCCTGGAATACATCCACTCCATTCGGCATCAGGGCTTCACCCATGTGTTTGTGCAAGACCCGCGCACGCCCATGGATGTCATGTTCGAGGATGACCTTTCAAGCGAACTGCGCATGAAGGCGGTCGGCGCGGTGAAAGAGTTGTTTCATGGCTTCGCCGGCGAACTGGGCGTGAGCGGTCTCGCCTCCTTTCACGACATGATGGAGGCCTGCCACTCCGAGCATGCCCGCCAGCTTACCTCGAAGTCTGGCGTGCTCAAGGGCCTCGAGGACATCATCGAGAGCATCAGTACCGAACTGGCCCACAAGAAGGTCTTGAACGGCTTAAGTTCGATCAAGAGCCATGACAATCAGCTCTATCTGCACAGCGTGAATGTCTGCGTGATCGCCATCATGCTGGGACGCATCATCGACCTGCCCATGAACAAGCTGAAACCACTGGCCTACGGCGCTCTGCTCCACGACGTGGGCAAAGTGTTCGTCCGCCCCGAACTCGACCACTTCACGCGCGTGCGGTATCACACGATGCTGGGATTTGAATTGCTCAAGGCCTCGCCGGACGCGGAACTGCTCGCGCCCTATGCCGCGCTGGAGCACCATGAACGGCAGGATGGCGCCGGCCTTCCACGAGGGCTTATCGGCAGCAACACCATCGGCCGCAACCGGAACAATCCGCCGCCCGTACCCACCCTCATCGGGGAAATCACTGCGCTAGCCAATGCCTTCGACAATATGTTGAGCGGCCCCCACCCCGTCGCCACGGAGACGGTCATTCAGATTGTCTCGAATCACGCGGGCACTCGCTTCAACAAGGAACTCGTGGCCGCCTTTCGCAGAGTGGTGCCGCTCTTTCCCGTTGGCACGGAGGTCGTCGTCGTCAGCCGGGAACAACAAGGCTTCGTCGGCATCGTAACGGGAGTGCACGAAGACGACATTAACCGGCCGGAGATTGCCTTGTATATGGACAACGCAGGCCGCCTGCTCGACGCTCCCGTCGAAATGGACCTGCGCGACTTTCCCGACGTCGTGATTCGAGCGCGCATTTCCTAGGCCCAGTCGGCTATAACGCCCTGCAAACCTCGACTTGAAGGACCGGGCCGCATGTTTTCGACCACGCTTGCTGCACTCCTGGCGATCACGATTACGGCTGATTCGTTGAGCTATCCGCTCGAGCCGGCCACGCAGCCGCCCACTGAGATAGGCGCCCCTGCATTTGAAGCCTTTGTGGATGGCGTGGTTGCCGCGGCCATGGAAAGCGGGCGCGTGCCCGGTGCGGTCGTCGCCATCGTTGGGCCCGAAGGACGCTCCCTCGTGAAGGGCTACGGCTTCGCCCAAATCGACGCGCGCATCCCCGTCGATCCGGCTGCTACCGCCTTTGAAGCGGCATCCGTTTCCAAGCTGTTTACCGGCACTGCCGTGATGCAACTCGTCGAAGCCGGCAAACTCGACCTTGAGATGGATGCCAACGCGGCCTTGCACTCGATGCGCATCCCGCCTGCATTCGGCCAGCCCGTGCGCCTCATCGACCTGCTCACCCATACCGCGGGATTCGATGAGCGGCTGATCGGCATGGCCGTCCGCGACGCACAAGAAGCGCAGCCATTGGCGGATTTTCTTCGCGCTTCCATGCCGCCCCGGATTCGCCCGCCAGGCGAAACGATCAGCTATTCCAACGCAAGCATTTCACTGGCCGGGCTTATCGTTCAGGATGTTTCGGGCAAGCCCTTCGCGGCGTACATGGACGAGCACATCCTCGCTCCCCTGGGCATGACGCACAGCAGCTTCGAGCGTCCCGAGGCCATTCAGAACGCACTGGCCCGGGGCTACCGTTACCGCGGCGGCTATTGGGAATCGGCGCCCCACAACTACATGCAAGGCTTGCCGGCGGGCGCCCTTGCCTCGACCGGCGCGGACATAGCCCGCTTCACGCGGATGCACCTCGAGGGCGGGGCGCTCGAGGGCC
>CAZLBS010000693.1:0-2078 GCA_964557505.1 uncultured Nitrospiraceae bacterium
CCCGAACAGTTCCGATTCGAGCAGGGTCTCCGGAAGGGCGGCGCAGTTGATGGCCACGAAGGGATTGTCCCGGCGCTGGCTCAAGCGGTGCACGGTGCTGGCCAGCACGTCCTTCCCGGTGCCGCTTTCTCCAAGCAAGAGCACCGTGCTATCGGTTGGCGACACCTTGCGGATGATGTCGATGACCCGCTGCATGGCCGGCGACGTGCCGAGCAGTTCCTGCATGATGCTTTGCTCGTAGTGCTCGGCCCGGTTCTCGGTGTGCAGGCTCCGCACCGCCTTCGCGACGGCCATCCCTACATCGCCCGGCGGCACGCTGTTGGGCAGATAAAAGAACGCCCCCTGCCGCAGGCCGTCAAGGGCTTGCTCCAATTTGGCAATGTCGAAGAGGAGAATGATGCGGGCGTGCGGGATCTTTTCGCGTATGAATGAGACCAGGTCGACGCCTGCTTCGTCTTGCAGGTTAACGTCGAGCACGACGACATCAAAGATGCGGCGGCCTACGCGGCGCAGCACGCCCTTGGCATCGTGGCACATCTCCAAGTCATAGCGCTCGACTGCAAGGTGATTCATCAAGACCGTCGCGAATGGCACATCCGGTGATGCCACCAAGACGCTCGGGGAATCTTCTTCTTCATTGCTTCTCATTGCAGCACTCATTACAGAATTTGTTTGCGTGTTTCATTATAAGACAACCCGAAAGAAATGCCAAGAGACGCGGGAAGAAAGTCACACAAGAAGGGAAGGGGCGACAGAATGAAGCGATGCGCCGCTTAGGAGTTTTCGAGCTGTTTCGCGCGGAGGCGCAGCGCGGTAGAACTGAGCAATTCAGCGTAATAGGTTTCGCCTACGAGGCGAAGGGCAAGGCGGCGATGGCAGACGTCGCATTCGAATTCCACACCTGGCTTGGCTTGAGGCGGCACCCTCACGTAGGTGCTGCAAAATGGACAAGCAACGCTCTGTTCACCTTTGCGGTATTCCTGCAAGATATGGTGGATGGCCCCATTCTCCCATGCTTGCAGGAAGGCATCGACCATCGTAGGGTCGAACTGGGAGCCGCTGTGCTTGCGCAATTCTTCGAGCGCTACCTCGGGGGGCAGGCCCTTTCTGTAAGGGCGGTTCGAAGTCATGGCGTCGAAGGTATCGGCAACCCCCACGAGGCGGCCCTCGATGGGGATTTGTTCACCGCTCAAGCCATGCGGGTAGCCGCGCCCGTCCCACCGCTCGTGATGATACAGCGCGTACGGGATCATGGGATGGAGGTATTCGATGTCTTCCATCAGGCGCGCCCCGCGTTCGGGATGCACCTTCATCATGGCGTATTCCTCGTCGGTCAAGCGGCCAGGCTTCCTTAGGACCGCATCATCGACGGCGATTTTGCCAATGTCGTGCAGTAGGCCGCCTTTGTGGACTTCTTCGAGTTTGGCTTCACTCCAGCCTAAGACAGCCGCCATGGCCATGCTGAAGCGGGTCACCCGCCAAGTGTGGCCAACGGTGTAATGGTCGCGGAGTTCAATGGCGTTTGAAAGCGCGATCAGCGTGTCTTCGTAGGACTGCTGCAACTCTTCATAATACTGCGCGTTGCGAATGGCCGTGGCCGCCGGGCCCGCAAGAGCCACCAGCATCTCGAGGTCTTCTTGATCGAAGGCGTGTTTGGCGCCGCGCGCATCGACGTACAACACGCCCAAGCGTTCGCCCTGGTGCGTCAGGGGGGTGCAAATGACCGAGCTGATGTTTTGCGCAATGATGCTCGCGCCCGAATCGAACCGCGCGTCGCCCGCGGCATCGAAACTGATGACGGCTTCGCCATCTTTGTACGCGCGTTGCACGATGGTCGAGCTGATGATCATCTCGCGCGTGTCTTCGGTTGCCTTTACGCTCTCGGTTTGCAGTTGGCCTGTCCGGCGGTCGCGCAGCAAGATGCAGCCATTCTGAGCGGGCACGAGCTTAAAGATGCTGTCGAGCACGTGCTGAAACACTTTGGGCAAGCTACGCTCACTCGCAATGATTTGGTTGGCCTCGTAGATGGCGGCCAGCCGGCGCTGCACGGCCTGAAGGCGTTCGGCATCGCTGTGTTG
>CAZLBS010000694.1:0-2078 GCA_964557505.1 uncultured Nitrospiraceae bacterium
CGCGCACGCCCGGCGCGGGGTAGCTTTCCTCGCTGTTTGTTGCCCCCGAATGGCGGTATTCCATATAGTTGCTTAAAGACTTCGGGCGCCATTGTGCGACCGGGCAAACCCTTTAAATATCTAATTGGTTAAAAGACAGGATTTTTTCGCGTGGTCATGGAGGCATTCATTGGGTCGTGGCATAGCGCGGCCCTTACTTCGCTGGGCCTCTTCTGGATGGCGTTCTGGGCCTTTGGTCTGGGCTACCTCATATCCAGCATGATTCAGGTTTTCGTCACGCGCCAGCGCATGCGCGACAGCATGGGCGAGGCGGGCACCAAAAGCGTGTTCCTTGGCACTTTTTTCGGCTTCATCTCCAGTTCCTGCTCATTCGCCGCGCTGTCGACCACACGCGCACTCTTCGCGAAAGGGGCCGGACTTGTCCCCGCCCTCGCGTTTTTGCTCGCCTCAACGAATCTCGTCATCGAGCTGGGCATCGTCATCGCCGTGTTTCTGAGCTGGCAGTTTGTTGTGGGCGAGTACGTGGGTGGCGTGTTTCTCATACTCCTCATGGGGCTGGCGGTTGGCCTGACCTACCCACGCAGGTTGGTCGAGTCTGCTCGCACCCGCGCGCGCGAACATGAATCCGCTGAAGAAAACGGGCAAGCCCCTGATTGGAAACATCTCATCACCAGCTCGGACGGCTGGCGCAAGGTCGCCAATCGCTATGTCATGGAATGGCTCATGGTCTGGAAGGATGTAACCATCGGGTTTACCGTCGCGGGCATCATTGCCGCATTCGTCCCGAAGGCGTTTTTTCAGGCCCTCTTTGTTGGAGCGGGTACACAGGACCCGGCTTTCTGGGAGCTTGTCCTTCAGACACTCATTGGGCCCGTCGCTGCGTTCTTCACGTTTATCGGGTCGATGGGCAACATCCCGCTCGCCGCTGTCCTGTACTCGAACGGCGTAAGCTTCGCGGGCATCATGGCCTTTATCTTCAGCGACCTCGTCGTCTTCCCCGTGCTCCGCATCCAGGCCGAGTATTATGGATGGAAGATGGCCCTCTATATCCTTGGGGTCTTTCTCGCCGCGCTCGTTGCCACCTCGCTTATCTTGCACCATGGATTCGCGCTTACCGGCTACCTCCCGGACCCTGAGGCCGCCAGGAGCGTCGTTGAGCGCGAATTCTTCGCCGTTGATTACACCCTTTTCCTCAATGGCGCCTTCATTGCCGCGACCCTTGCCTGCATAGGTGTCAAGGCCAAGACGATGGGCATGAGCTTTGTACCGGCAACGGGATTGAAGGAGCGCGCCCTTTTCGCGCTTTCCATCATTGCTTTCATTTGGCTCGCTGGAGGTCTGCTCACGCCCTTGCTAGCCGCCGCATTCGCATAATGCGCGCCCTCCAGATGGACCGCCCTTGCGGCAATAATCGCCTGCGGTGAACGGCAGGCCAGCCGAGGCACACAGCGCGAGGACGCCCCGAGAGCCTACAGGGGGAGCAAAATGCTCCTCTATTTTCTATCCGCGAACATCCAGGCCAATCCGCGCCAGTCCGCGTTCAATAGGCCGCTCTTTCAGCTTAGACCTGCCCGCGAACGAGCCGCGTCACGTCCATCATGTCCATGCTGTTGGCCTTGTTCTGGACCTGCGGCGCGTATTGCTGGTAGAGGCCCTTGGCCTGCTCGACGTTTCGTGAGAAGAGCGATTTCAGGTCCACGGCGCTGAGGGTGCGGCCGCCGGCGTAATACTGCTTTGCCACCTGGCCGAGGGCGTAGGTCGTGGCGAAGGTAATCGCCGCGCCCGCCGCGCTCTTGCCCACCTTGCCGAAGCCGCGGCCCATCTTCTTGCCCATGGCCTTCTTCATGAACCCGCCGATGAGATTGCGGGCGAAATTCTCCACCACCTGCGAGGTCATGCCCACGCCGACCACTCCGATGAATTCCTTGATGTGCCCGCTGTCGAGGTTCACACCGTATTGCTGCCCCACCGCATACACGAGCTTCATCTGCACCGGAATAATGGCCATCGTCGCCAGGCTCTGCGGCAGGAGTTCCAAGGCGCCGCACAGAATCGCGTACTTCGTGATTGTGCTGTCC
>CAZLBS010000695.1:0-322 GCA_964557505.1 uncultured Nitrospiraceae bacterium
GTGCGGCCCATGCCCGCCTGCACCTCGTCGAGGATGAAGAGCAGGCCGTGCCGGTCGCACAGTTCGCGCACGCCGGGCAGGTAGCTGTCATCGGGCACGCGCACGCCGCCCTCGCCCTGAATCGGCTCGATCATGACGGCCCCGGTCTGGGGTGTAATCGCTGCCTCGAGGGCCTTTAGGTCGTTATACGGCACGTGCGAAAAGCCCGGCACGAGCGGCTCGAACCCGGCATGGTGCTTCGGCTGTCCCGTCGCGGTAATTGCCGCCAGCGTGCGGCCGTGAAAGCTGTCGTTCGCGCAGATGATATGCGGCTTCGGCGTGC
>CAZLBS010000695.1:332-1122 GCA_964557505.1 uncultured Nitrospiraceae bacterium
CCCTTCTCGGACCAGTATCGGCGGGCGAGCTTGATGGCCGCCTCATTCGCCGTGGCCCCGCAGTTCGCGAAAAACCACTGGTCGGCGAAGCTGTGCTGCGAGAGGCGCTCGGCCAGGCGGATTTGCGGTTCGGTGTAGTAGAGGTTCGAGACGTGCACGAGGGTTTCGGCCTGGGTCTTCAGCGCCTCGGTCACATGCGGGTGGCAGTGCCCCAGGTTGCACACGGCAATACCGGCGAACAGGTCGAGATACTCACGACCATCGACATCCCAGACGCGGCAGCCCTCCCCACGCGCCAGCGCCACGCGGCGTGCGCCGTAGGTGTTGATGATGTGCGCGTCGTTGCGATTGCGGATGCCTTCGATGCTGGCCATGCTCGTTCTCCCGTTGCGGGGGTTCTTGTCGCTGTGCCCGCAGCCTTTCAGCCCGGCCCAAAAAACAACGCGGCCCCCGTTTGACCTCACGTGCGTTTATGCGGAAGCGCAAGGGTATGCGCATCGCCATTGCCGCACGCGGCCGGGGGCCGGCCCGCCTGGACCCGGATGGGCAGGTCTCAGGCGGCCTTGCCGGATTTGCTGCTCTTGGAAGCCTTCTCGCTGCCCGGCTTCGACGAAGCGCTGTCGCTGGACTTGGATTCGCCCTTCGTGGCCGAATCGGCCTTGGCGCCATTCGTCTCCGACGAGCCCGAGCCGCCCTTCTTGCTCTTGTAGTCGGTTTCGTAGAAACCCGAGCCCTTGAAGATGATGCCCGCGCCCGTCCCCAGGCGGCGCTTCATGCGCGAGTGGCCGCA
>CAZLBS010000695.1:1132-2073 GCA_964557505.1 uncultured Nitrospiraceae bacterium
GCCGCACGAGCCGCACACAATCTTCGGCGAGGCGGACATGGGGTGAAACTCATCTTGCGTGCTGTCGCACTTCACGCATTCATACGTGTATGTCGGCATCTTCCCGACACCTCCATTTTTGCAGGTTAATCCCAACGATAACGCTCGATCGGAGGCCCCGGAATATACCAGATCCAACGGAACGCTGCAAGCGCTGAACGCCTGAAAACAGGGCGGATGAGGCGCGACACGGGCCGGGCCTACGACGCGGTGAAATGCACCTTGAGGGCGTTGACGTAGGCCTCTGCCACGAGCTGGCGCCACTCCGGATTGGACATGCGCTGGCGGTCGGTCGCGTTGGTCATGTTCGCGATTTCGAGCAGCACCTTCGTGGGAATCTTGTTGCCCCGCAGCACGGCGGGCACGAAGACCACTCCGCCCCCGCGCCGGATCTCTCCGCGAATGGCGGGACCATGCTTGAAGCGCTGAACGCGCTTCTTCCCGAGTTCGTCGTAAAGGGTCTTGGCGAACACCCGCGAGAGGGCTTCATCGCGCCGCCGCTCGTCTTCCGTCGTCGTGACCGCTTTCACCTCCTGGTAGAGGTTGTAGGGCCCGCGGGTGCCGTGGTTTGCGTGCGGTTTGCGTGCGCTCGTCCGGGCCCCGGGGATGTAGATCATCGCCCCGCGATGGCTCTGCTTGAACAACGCGTCGCAATGAAAGCTCGTGAAGATGACATTGCGGCTGTCCACGCCATTCTCGAGTTCCCGCTCGTAAATGCTGTTGGCCAGGTAGAAGCGCAGATTCGCGGAGACCGAGGCATTGTAGCTGGCGGCATTCGGCGGATACTGCGGGGTCGTAAGGAGAATCTCGTCCTTGTCGTGCGTGAAGCTCGTGCGGTCGGTCGGACGGTATTGCTGGTCCGGGTCGACCATCGTCACGTAGACCGTGGCCCCGGTTTCGCG
>CAZLBS010000696.1:0-2072 GCA_964557505.1 uncultured Nitrospiraceae bacterium
TGAGTGGCGCGAGACGGAAGGCATCCCCGAGGCGGCCCGGTCGGAGATTCGCGCGCTCTGGGCCGAGGTTGGCGAACGCGCCAAACTCCTGGCCGAGCGGTTTGACGCCGCGGCAGAACATGCACGACAAGACCAGCAGCGCATCAAGGGCGAAATGCAGGCAGCCCATCGAGGGCGCGCCAACACCCGCAAGTATGGGCCGATGCCCCAACCCCGCGCACGGCGCATGGACCGCGAAGCATGAGCCAGCCGGAAGCGCACCTCCAGCAGGCGCAGGCCGCGCCGGCAGCCCCCCCCAATGCGGCGGACATTGAATCGCTCCGGGCCGCGTTCGAAGCCTTTACGCAAAGCACGCAAGCCCTTGAAGAGGCGCACCGGGCGCTTGACCGCAAACTTGCCGAGACCAACCGCGAACTCGCTCTTACCAGTGAATACCTCAATGCCATTCTCGACAGCATGTCGGACGGCGTCATCGCGGTCGACGAGCAAGGCGTCGTCACCACTTTCAGCAGAGCGGCCGGGGCCATCCTTGGCTACGAACCTGAAGAGGTGTTGCATCGTCCATTCGCAGACATTTTCGGCCGCGGCTTCGCGGGCAGCCCGGGCTATGATGTGCAAGAGCTGCGCGCGCGCGACGGCAGCATGGTGCACGTGCATGAGAAAGACGCGCCTCTGGCAAGCCGCGATGAGCACCGCCTCGGCATGGTCAAGGTCTTCCAGGACCTGCGCGAGCTCGAGCAGCTCCGCGCACGTGTCCGGCAGAAAGACCGCCTCGCTGCGATTGGCGAAATGGCCGCGACCGTTGCGCATGAAATCCGCAATCCCTTGGGCGGCATGCGGGGCTTCGCACATCTCGCCCGCCGCGATACGCCCGATGACGCCCCGACGGCCCGCCTCCTAGACAAAATCCTCGAGGGCGCCGCCGCACTTGACCGTGTCGTCAATTCATTGCTCGAATACACCCGGCCCCTGGATGTGCACCCGAAGCCCACGCTGCTGTCCGATCTCATCGAGTCCACTATCGGTTACTTAGGAGAGCTGCCCGGCGGCATCGAAATCGTCCGCCGCGTCGAGACAAGCACCATGCTCTTAGCGGACCCCGATCTCGTGAGACAGCTCTTTATGAATATCTTGAACAACGCCATCCATGCCTGCGAAGGCTCAGGAACAATCACTGTTTCATCCGAAACGAACGGCGACATCGTGAACATTGCGTTCCAAGATAATGGCGCGGGGATGGAGCAAGAGCAATCAGACCAAGTATTTGCACCGTTTTTTACAACCAAGGAAAAAGGCAGCGGATTAGGGCTTGCGGTTGCTGCCAAGATTGCCGAAGCTCACAATGGGCGGATCACGGTACATAGCAAACCTGGCGTTGGTTCTACGTTTACAGTGACGCTGCCGAGGCATAGCGGCAGGGAAGAGGGGTAAATTAACCATGACATCAAAGCGCGTATTGGTCGTGGATGACGATGCATTGATGCGTGAGTTTGTCGAAGAGACGATCACGCGCCGCGGGTGTGAGGTCGTTACCGCGGGCAGTGGTCAGGCGGCGTTGGAGCAACTGACACGGCAGGGGTTCGATGCCTGCGTTACGGACCTCAAGATGACGCCGATGGATGGCATCGAGGTCGTGCGGCGCGCGGTGGCGCTCCAGCCGGGTCTCGTGGTCCTGGTCATGACGGCGTATGGCACCATCGAAACGGCGGTAGCCGCGCTCAAAGCAGGCGCGTCGGACTATATCCTGAAGCCCTTTAGCCCGGAAGCATTGGAACTTGCTGTAGACCGGGCCATCGAACGGGCCCGGATGGCGCTCGAGAATGCCTACCTCCGGGCGGAGGCGAACCGCGGCTACAGCCTTGAAGAGATGGTCGGCGGCGGCGGGGCCATGGCGGCCCTGCAAGACCAAATCACGCGCATCGCCGACAGCCGGGCAACGGTTCTCATTCGCGGAGAAAGCGGCACGGGCAAGGAATTGGCGGCGCGGGCGCTGCATCAACTGAGTCCAAGACGCGAGAAGCCCTTCATCAAAGTGAATTGCGCGGCGCTGTCGGCGGGCTTGCTGGAAAGCG
>CAZLBS010000697.1:0-2067 GCA_964557505.1 uncultured Nitrospiraceae bacterium
CGTCGGGCAAGGTCGCCCGGTGCAGCTGGCCAAGGGACGCCGCGGCCGCGGCCTCCTTCTCGAAGCTGCCGAATTTGGATTGCCAATCGGCACCCAGTTCGCTGTCCATGCGGCGCTTGACGAACAACCAACCCATGGGCGGGGCGTTCGCCTGGAGTTGGGAGAGCTCCTGCACATACTCCTGCGGGATGGCGTCGGGGATGGTGGTCAAAAGCTGCGCCACCTTCATGAGCGGGCCCTTCAGGCCGCCCAAAGCCTCCTTCAGCTCGCGCGCATGCTTGTCGCGCTCCATCTTGATGCCAAGATAGCGTTCACCCGCGAGCCGGGCGGCCAAACCGCCCATGGTCGTGGAAACCCTGGCGTAGCGGCTGAAGCGCCCGCCGAAGGTGTTCTCGTCGTTCCGTGCCATGGCGCTAAGATGGGCGCGGGTGGGCAAGAAGGAAAGTGGCGATGTTAGGTTACCAGCAGACAGCCACGTCGCCCAGCGGCGGAAAGCTGTGTCGCCCAGCGGCGGAAGGCTGTGCCCCGGTCGCATGCCAGTGGGCAGAGGCGGATCCGGGGCTTACACTCGCCAATATCGAACCTGTGGATTAAAGTTTCAATACAAAAGACATGACCGCCGATATTCTACGCGATCTCGAAACGGCTTTGTCTCCGGAGAGGTTTGCCACTTACATGCAACATGTAGCGGGCAATCGTCAGGCCGCCGAACGTTTGTACATCTGGAACACCGCTGCAAGCGCAGCGTTCTATGGACCTTTGCAGAGTCTGGAGGTCGCTTTGCGCAATGCACTCCACAAGCAGCTCACGCTCACATACGGTCACGCATGGTATGATGACCCACGCACGGGATTGGACGATGGTGCGCGAAACCGTGTCATGAAGGCGCGCAGCGATTTGATCCGCAGCGGTTACTCCGACGATCCACCGCACATGGTGGCGGCACTCAGTTTCGGATTCTGGGTCTCTTTGCTTGGCAAAGGCGGACGCATATCGCTGGGTCAAGGCAAGAAAGCCGACTATGAAGCCAAACTTTGGCGGCCGGCACTTCGGTCGGCATTTCCGAACGTTCAAAAGCTAAATCGACGGCAGGCGCATGAGCCGCTCGACTATCTGCGCACCTTGCGTAACCGCATTGCGCATCACGAGCCGATCTTCAATCGGCATCTTACAAAAGACTACGCGCAGATCCTGAATGTCTTGGGTTGGATTTCGTTGGCGAAACGTGACTGGGTGGCGTCGTATAGTCGGCTGCCGCATGTGCTTCAGGCCGCACCGAGCGATCCAAACTTACGGTTTTGAGTTTCAGCCCGCGCCATAACGCCGCTGCCAATCGGCTTCGATGCGCTCCATCCAGCTGGGGTGCGGTTCGGGCAGCGGGGTGCCGAGCTCGGTGGGCGACAGGGTTGCGGGGCCCAGATCGATGGCGTCGAAGGCCGCGCGGTCGTCTGCCCCCAGCACATTCAGGTCCAGCACGGTGAAGTCGCCCCAATGGGCCGGGTTTTGCTTGCGCAGCTGCGCCTCGACGCTCAGCAGGAAGTTGGCGAGCACCATCGCCCCCTCCTTGGCCGGCGCGTTGAACGGGATGGCCACATAGTGGGTGTTGCCGATGGTCCCGCCGTCGAGGACATAGGTGCGCACGGTCTCGGGCAGCAGACCCTGGGCGATCTGGGCGGAGGTTTCGGCCGGGTGGAAACTGAACGCCAAGGCCACCTCGCCATCGTTCAACAGCTGACGCTGGATCGGGCCACCGGTGGGAAAGGTACGGCCCGACCGCCACAGATGGGGGTGGAGCGCGTCCAGATAGGCCCACAGGGGCGCCGTCACGCGCGCGAAGGCCGCATCGGTGGCGTCCGTCGCCAGGGCGGGGTCGTTGTCCGACAGCGCGATGACCAGTTGCTTCAGGAAGGTGGAGCCGGTGAAGTCCGGCGGCTGGGGGTAGGTCATGCGCCCCGGGTTCGCGGCCGCCCAGGCGGCGAGTGCCTTAAGGGTGCGCGGCGGCTTCGGCATCTCGGCGGTGTCGTGGACAAACACGAACTGCGCGCGGCCCCACGGCATCTCCAGCCC
>CAZLBS010000698.1:0-2062 GCA_964557505.1 uncultured Nitrospiraceae bacterium
GAGATTCACGAGCACGGGAGCCTTCGACTGGGCAGAGGTGGCTGGCTGCGCCTGCCAGAAAATGGCCGAAGCAATGGCGATGGCAACCATGGCGGCCAGCAGAAGCACTCTTTGGTTATACCGGGCATGCATTGTCTTCTCTCCCTCGGGTTGCGCCGGCCGACTCAGCCGACAGTATGCCGGCGAAGGCCGGCCTTGTATTGATGAACGGCCCGGAGCGCCCTTACATCCTGCGCCCCGGGCCAATGGTTTGAATAGAAACAGCCGCGTTGCTTATCGCTTCCAGCCGAAGATGAGCAGTTCCGCGTCTGTGTCGCCGGTATTCTCGACAGTGTGGACATCGGCCTCGTGCGAATGCACATCGCCGGCCTCGAAGGCCCGGTCGCCCGTTTCACCACCGGCGGTATACGCCAGTTCGTAATTGTTCATCGAGTAGACGATGCGGTCGTATCCGGCGTGCTCCGGAATGCTTTCCCCGGCAGGCACGCGTAGATGCACGACCTTCACGTCGTCATTCTCGAGAATGACCTTCGCGTGGTCCGGCGCTACCGCATCGACGCGTTCGCCGTCAAGGGCTTGCGGGCCCCCCACATGCTCAAGGGTTTTGCACGCCACCACGAGGAACTCCGCCGTGGTGTCGCCGGCGTTTTCGACCGCGTGCAGTCCGGATTCATGCCAGTGAATGCTGCCCGCTTTCCAGAGCTGCGTGCGTGTCTTGCCGCCTTCCTGGTACTTCAGGATATAGTCTGTCATGGAGTAGACGGCGCGATGCCCGCCGACATGAGGAGGAAGACTGTCGCCCGGTTCCAGCGAAAACATCATCACGGCATGTGCATCGTTTTCGTACAGCAACGCCACGGCGTCGCTCTCGCTGGCAATCGCGGTAACGCTGGGTCCTTCCGCTGCGTAAGCCAACGGTCCCGCCAAACACAGCGACACCGCCAAGGCATGTAGACCGGCCCATCGCATCCCGCTTGCTTTTCGCTGCATTCTGCATCTCCTTCTCTCGCCCGGCCATCACTTGATTCCTCGCCCGGGGTATGCGGCTCCTGGCCGGCATATGCCGCCACTGAGCCTCCTGCGCATCTATACCAAAGGTCCGGGCCACACCGCGCGGCCCGGACCCTTCTGGTTAGCGTCTTGAGAGCCTACATCTCCGCCATCAAGTCCCACGCAATGGCTTCCATTTTGTGAATCGCGAAGCCTGTCGCGCCGAATGGAAAGTCCCCATCGTTGAAAACCGGTCCGTTAACGGTGTCGCGCTTAAGGAAGGCAAAAGCATTCCAAGCTACATGGCCGTCGAGATAGAGCACATTGCCGCCGCTTGGCCAATGAGCGAAGTGCGCTTTGTTGCCGCCGCACATGCCATCCCAGTACGTCGCCATCGTTGACTGCGCCAGCGCTGCCGCCGCAGGGTTGTTGATGTCCGTGACCATGAACCGCTCAATGCCTTCCCGGTGGCGGTAAATGGTCGTCGGCCCATCGTAGTCCGAAGGCGGGGCCGGCAGCGTCAGGTCTTCGAGTTTGTGGGCCGGGTCCTCGGCCATGAACATGACAAGCTGTTCGGTATTCGGATTCATCGACGGCCGCATTTTCATGTCGGCATTAAAGGCATATGCAGAGTACTGATAGGGTCCGGACGTGAGTTCGCATGCCTGGATAATGCCGTCGCGGGCCCCATCCCACTCGGTGAACCACTTTTCGCTCTCGCCTTCGTCAAAGCGTCCCATGGCGTCCGTCGCACCGACCCAAGAGGGGCAAATGAGCACTTCAGGGTCGGTGAGGTATTCAGGATAGACCTGCTCCCCCTCGAAGAAGAGCCGCCACGGGTTGTACTCGCCCGCGCACGTCCACGTGTGTTGCTGCGGAAAGTATTCGCCTGAGCTTTCATTTGCATACATTTTGAAGGTCATGCCCGTCTGCTTGAGATTGTTGGCGCAGGAAGTGCGCTTGGCGGCTTCACGCGCGCGGGACAGGGCAGGCAGCAAAATGCCCGCCAGGATGCCGATGATCGCGATGACCACCAGCAATTCAATGAGGGTAAAGCCCCGCTTCGGGGAAG
>CAZLBS010000699.1:0-2055 GCA_964557505.1 uncultured Nitrospiraceae bacterium
GCCCCCCATGCCAAGCACGATTTCCTGACGCACCCGCATTTCGTGGTCGCCCCCATAAAGGCGCGATGTAATGATGCGCTCTTCCTGCTCGTTCTCTTCGCAGTCACTGTCGAGCAAATACAGCTGCACCCGGCCGACCGTGCATTGCCAGATGCGCAGTTGCGCCGTGCGCTCGCCCACTTCCACGCTCACGCGAATCTCATTCTTGTCGCTGTCGCGCACAAGGGTCAGCGGCATGTTGTAAAAATCATTGGGCGGATAATGCTCTTGCTGCCAGCCATCTTGGTTCAGCGTCTGGCGGTGATACCCCTGGCCGTACAGCATGCCCATGGCCACCAGCGGCAATCCAAGATCGCTCGCCGACTTCAAGTGGTCGCCCGCAAGAACGCCCAAGCCGCCCGAGTAAATCGATACCGATTCGTGAATGCCGAACTCGGCGCTGAAATACGCAACACTGAGGTCTTCGGGACTCGCCGGGTTGCGGTCTCGCCACGGCGAACTCTTGACATATTCATCCAGCCGCGCCGAAACGCGATCCAGCAAGGCGGTGTAGCTTTCGTCATTGGCAAGCTCTTCCAACCGGTCCTGACTGATGCGCCCCAGCAGTTCGGTCGGGCTTTGGTGCACCTCGGCATACATCGCGGGATCGATCCGGTAGAACAATTCAATCGCGTCATGGTCCCAAGACCACCACATGTTGAACGCGATGTCGCGGAGCTTGGACAGTTTCGGCGGCAGTTTCGGGACGACGTTAAAGCGAGATACTCTCGGCATGGCTGAGGCGTGCCCTTCATTTGATTGCTGGCTACGGATATGCGGGCCAGAAAGACCCGTCCCCAAGAGCCACGTGATACCACGGACGGTGGTGCAAATACCACTGGCGGGCTTTCGAGGCCTAGAAGAAGTGCCGCCGAATGGTCTTGCTCAGACGCTTTGACAAGGCGCCCATCGCCCCTTGACGTTCGTACAAGCCCATAGCAGCGCCGCGGTATTCGAAGCCATACCGCACCAGCCCGACAACGCCGGCGTATTCTGGAGCACGCAACGCCTGCGGGAGATCCGGCAGGGCACAGGGAAGCCCAATGCGGCATGGCGTCTGGAAAACGTGCTCAGCCAAAGGCAACACATTGCCGAGATGCGCGCCGCCCCCGGTTACGACCACGCCGCGGACGAGATGCCGGCCAAGGCCATGCGCGTGCATGTGCTGGGCGACCGTCTCTAAGAGTTCCCGTGCGCGCTCGTACACGATTTCATCGAGTTCGTGCCGCTCAACGATCTGGCGGGCGCCGGGCACCACAGTCTTCAGCTTGATGCGTGCGCAGCGTGGATCGGCGGCCATGGTCGAAGGCCCGCCGCCTGCCGCCGCAAGTTGCGCCGGGGTTTCGTGGGCTTGAAGGAGATGCTCCGAAACGCCGTATTCGCGCACAAGGGTATCGGCCTCATCGAACGACACATTAAGACCAGCAGCCACGTCGCGCGTGATCCAGTACGTGCCGCCGTCGAAGCTGGCCGAGCCTTTGATGCCATGCTCCCGGTAAACGGCAAGACCCGTAACGCTGCGGCCAAGATCAACCACCGCGACGCCCAGTTCCATGTCTTCCGCTGTCAATGCCCCAAGGCCCGGAGCCAGCGGCATAAAGAGCAAGTCTTCCAATTCGCAGCGCTGGGCGCCCGCGCATTGCACCAAGTTCTCCTCGATCACCAAAGGCATCCGCGCCAGATGCATCCGCGCGCGCAGACTCCTCCCGCGAATGCCAACGGGGTTCCGCACGCGGAGATCATCGACAAACCACTCCTCGGCTACGATGGCCGCTCCCACCCGTTTGCCGGGCGAATGCGCTGCCTGGCAGGCCCGCTCGCGCGCATCGCGCACGTGTTCGGCCTCCGCCGGTTCTTCATCCAGGTCCACCGTGCTCTCGCCAACGAACGATTCAATGTTGCGCCCCTGAATCCCGCAGAAGAGCGACTCGGCCTTCTGCCGCGCTTCATGCTCGGCATCCGACAAGGCCTGCCCCAAGGCCACTTGGGCCGCGTTCCAGTCTTGAATCATCCCTT
>CAZLBS010000700.1:0-2054 GCA_964557505.1 uncultured Nitrospiraceae bacterium
AAGAGTGGATCAATGCGGGGGCGGAGTATGAGGCGCATTGGGCTTTCGTGACGCCCAAATGGCCAGCGCTCCCCGACACCGCCCAAACTGATTGGCCCCGCAACGCCATCGATCATTTTGTGCTGGCGCGGCTCGAGGCGGAAGGGCTCGCGCCTTCGCCGGAGGCCGCACCGCAAAAGTTGCTGCGGCGCACCGCATTCGACATCACCGGCATTCCACCTTCCCCAGAGGAGTACGACGCCGTTTCCCAAGGCGCCTTCGGCCCGGCGTGGAACCGCGCGATCGATGCGCTATTCAATTCGCCGCACTATGGTGAACGTATGGCGATGGACTGGCTCGACGGCGCGCGCTATGCGGATACAAACGGGTACCAGAATGATTTCCAGCGCTTCATGTGGCCCTGGCGAGATTGGGTCATCGAGGCCTACAACCAGAAAATGCCGTTCGACCAATTCACTATCGAGCAGATCGCGGGCGACCTTCTGCCCAACCCGGCCCGCTCGCAGGTAGTTGCGACAGGCTTCCACCGAAATCACCGCGCCAATACTGAAGGCGGTTCGATCGAGGCGGAATGGCATGTCGAAAACTTGGTCGATCGCGTCGACACCACGGGCGCGGTTTTTCTGGGGCTTACCATGGGCTGCGCCCGGTGCCATGATCATAAGTACGACCCCATCTCTCAACGGGAGTTCTATCGATTCTTCGCCTTTTTTAACAGCACGGCCGACAAGGGCTTTTACGAGGAGACACGGGGCAATGCAGGCCCTCAGGTGGCACTGCCATCGTTCGAGCAACAGCAACGCATGGCTGAACTCGAGGCGGACATTCGTACAGCAGAAGCGCGCCTGGCACGGGCCGAAGCCACGCAGGACGAAGCCTTGGCCGAATGGCTTCAGGAGCTACGTGAAGTAAAGCGCCCCGGGACCGATTCACTCGTCTTTCATGCGCCGTTAGAAGGCTCGGCCACCCTCGCCGTTGGCGATGGTGAACCAAACCTGGGCAAGGCCGAACTCACTTTTGCCCACGGCCTGCCGGGCACGGCCCTCGAACTGGACAAGGCCCGCGAGTCATATGTCCATTATGGAAACGCCTTCGCGTTCGACAGCGGCGCGCCCTTCACGGTAACGGTTTGGGCACGTGTCGATGAGGGCGGGGCGATCATCGGCAAAATGGACGAGCACGCACTGCACCGGGGTTTCGATATCGTGGTGACCGATGAAGGCATCGTGTCGGTGCATCTCATTCACGCATGGCCTGAGAATGCCATTAAGGTGAATAGCGAACAGCGCGTGCCCATTGGGCAATGGACGCACCTCGCGGTGGCGTACGACGGTTCGAAAGCGGCCGGGGGCATCAACGTCTATATCAATGGACGGCGTGCCGCGCTGCAGCCAGAATTCGACCAACTCTCCGATACGGCAGTTACCGGCAAACCACTCACGCTGGGTCAGCGAAGCGAGACATACCACATCCGTGGAGCACTGCATGATCTGCGCATTTACTCCGAAGCATTACGTGCCCGCGCGGTAACCCGCGTGCTCGAGAGCACGCTGGGCGATAGCGTCCCACGCCAGCCCAACGAGCAGGAACGCGCAGACCTAATGGCGTATATGGGCCGCATGGGGGCGTCAGAAGCCAGCCGCGCCCGTCAACAGCTTGAAAGCAGGCGTGCGGCCAAGGAGACGTATATTTCGGACAACGTGCCGACGGTCATGATCATGGAAGAGTTGCCCGAGCCGCGGCCGACATATCTCCTTATGCGAGGCGCATACGACGCGCCTGACAAGAGCGAAGCACTCACGCCCGGCGTGCCCGAATTTTTGCATGCATTGCCGCCGGGCGCCGAGGCGAACCGGCTGGGCTTGGCACGGTGGCTGGTCGACGAAGCCAACCCGCTGACGGCACGCGTAATCATGAACCGGCTTTGGAAGCGCTTCTTTGGCGAGGGCCTCGTTAACACCGTCGAAAACTTCGGCGTCACCGGCGAACCGCCGTCGCATCCCGCATTGCTGGATTGGCTTGCGGTCGAGTTCATGGAGAGCGGCTGGCGCCTA
>CAZLBS010000701.1:0-2054 GCA_964557505.1 uncultured Nitrospiraceae bacterium
CTCGCTGAGCGGATTCATCAGCATCACCATGCTGGCGTTTGCATGCTGCCCGTTCGAGCCGGACTCGCTGCTGATGCCGCTGAGCCGCGCCCGTTCGTTGCTTGCCTCGCTTCCGAAACTCATGGTGATGATCTCGGTGAGGCCCGCGGCGGCCAGACGCTTTTTCAAGATGCGCTGCCGCTTGTCTTCCGGCGTGATCACGTCGCGGTTGACCCGCACCCGCGGCAGATCGACCGGCACCTTGGCGTAGCCATGCAAGCGGGCGATGTCTTCGATAAGGTCCGCCTCGAGCGTGACATCGTGCCGGCGCAAAGGCACGTTGAAGGCGACCGATTCCGCATCCGCTGTCGCCGCCTCGAAATCGAGACGCTCGAGATAGGCCCGCTGTTGCTCGGCGGGAATGGCGTCTCCAATCAGCTGATTGGCCCGCTCGAAGCGCAGGGTCACGCTCCGCTTCTCGAATGGGGCGCCCGCATCCCGCAGCACGCCCTTGCACACCGTGCCGCCGCCGGTTTCCGCGATGAGCTGGGCCGCGCGATGGCAGGCATACGCCACCATCTCCGGGTCGGCCCCGCGCTGAAAACGCTGCGAGGCTTCCGTAATCATCCGCAAGGAACGCGCTGTTTTCCGCACTGAAACAGGATCGAACCATGCACTTTCCAGAAACACATCGGCTGTTTCATCGTGAACTTCGCTGTTAGCACCCCCCATAACGCCAGCTAAGGCAATGGGTTCTGATTCGTCCGCAATAACGAGCATGTCTTCGCTGAGGCGGCGCTGTTGTTCGTCGAGCGTAGCTAGCGTTTCACCTTGTTTCGCATTGCGAACAATGACTTTCTGTCCGCGGATGCGGTGCAGGTCAAAGCCGTGCAAGGGTTGGGCGGTTTCGAGCAGGACGTAATTGGTGACATCGACAACATTGTTGATGGGGCGTTGTCCGGCGGCAATGAGGGCGCGCTGCAGCCACAGAGGAGAAGGCTTCACGGTGATGCCCTTGATGACGCGGCCAAGGTAGAGCGGGCAGAGGTCTTTGTTTTCGATGAGCAAAGACGCGGCGCCGTGGGCCTCTTCCCCACTTTCTTGTACGTGTGCGCCGGGCAGACGCAAGGGACGGTCATACCATGCGGCAAGCTCTCGGGCGACGCCGATCATGCCGGCCCAATCGGCGCGGTTGGGCGTCACTTCGATTTCGAGAATGCAGTCTTTCAGGCCAAGCACGGTGACGACGTCTTGGCCGAGGGGGTAGTCCTCTTGGAGGATGAGCAGGCCTTCGTGTTCTTCGCCGAGGCCAAGTTCGCGGGCGGAACACATCATGCCCTGCGACTCGACCCCGCGCATTTTGCGCCCGCCGATTTTGAAATCGCCCGGCAGGGTCGCGCCCACGACCGCGGTCGGGACCAGGTCGCCTGGCTGCATGTTCTTGGCGCCGCAGACGATCTGTAGCGGCTCGCCCTTCCCCACGTCCGTCGTGCAGACCGAGAGCTTGTCGGCATTCGGGTGGGGCTCGACCGTAAGCACCTTGCCTACGTAGACCTGCTCAATGCCGGCGCCTGTGTGCTCGACCGACTCGATCTCGAGCCCGAGCATGGTCATGTCGCTGGCGAGTTGCTCCGGACTGATGTCCGCCAGATCGACGAATTGATTGAGCCAGTTCAGCGAGATACGCATGGCCTAAAACTGCTCCAGAAACCGCAGGTCGTTTTCGTACAGATGCGTGATGGTGTTGATGCCGTGCCGCACCATGCAGATGCGGTCGATGCCGAACCCAAAGGCAAAGCCGGTGTAGCGTTCGGGGTCGTACCCGCACTCGGCGAGCACCTTCGGGTGCACCATGCCGCAGCCAAGAATCTCGAGCCACTTGGACACGGTCTCCCCCGTGTTGCGATCTTTACTGGTCCACAGAATGTCGACCTCAGCCGAGGGCTCGGTAAAGGGGAAGTAGTGCGGCCGGAAGCGCATCTCGGTCTTGGGGCCGAAGAAGCGCTGCACGAAATGCTGGAGGGCCCCCTTCAGCTCGGCGAGGCATACGTGAGCATCTACTAGCAGGCCCTCGA
>CAZLBS010000702.1:0-2053 GCA_964557505.1 uncultured Nitrospiraceae bacterium
GTTTCCGTCGCAAGGTTGATGCAGACGCCAGTGATGGGAAAGCTCCCCGGCATGTGCATGTAGTAACTCCGCACGTAGGGTCCGCATAGATTCTTGAGCCCGGCATGATAGAACCGGCCAATGTCCCGCCAGAGACCCTCCTCCATTTCCGCACCCATGCGAGCCATCTCCTGTGCGGGGGGCAGGCTTCGCCACAAGCCGAGCGCAAAGAGATTAACGCCGTAATAGGTTGGAGCGTTGTATTCGGCGAAACTCCCATGGGCGGCGAAGCGTGTGTAAACGTCACGCGCTAGGTCCGCTCCATGCTGGCCCCAAGTTGCGTTGTCGAAGTAGCGGCCTCCCCACGCGAGCAGATAGGCGCTCATCAGGGCGATGTTGGTGTAATCGGCGTCCACGGCACGGACATGAGCCCCTTCGCAGGCGAGACGCAAAGCATCGAGCATCTTCAAACGTAGCGCCGGCTCAACCCGCTCCCCGTAGCCTTCCAGGATGAAGATTTGCATGCAGCCGATGAATTCACGCCAGTTCGGGTCGAAGTCTCGCCACAACCGCGCCCCTTTTCCGGGGGGAGGGGCTTCGTTCGTCCGGCGCTTGTACGTGCCGTGCCACATCGTGCCCGGCGAGTTGTATTGCTGGCCAACCACTTCAGTCATGGCACGGTGCGCGCGGGCGATGTCCTCGGCTGTACCGCGGGCGAAAAGGCCAGCGGCATAGATGGCCGTATCACGCACGCCGTGCGTGTTGCTCGAGCCCAGCATTCCGCGGCTGCCATCCCACGCACGCGCCTGCCGCGCCAACACCGTATCCATCCACGATTGAATGACTGGCGGCTGCTTTTCATATGCGGTTAAGGGCACGGACTGTGCTTGCGCGATGGCGAACATGCTTAGAGCAACGACAAGCAGGACTAGCGAGGTGTGTTTCATGAGCGGAGTGTAGCAGCTTCAGCCGTTGGACTTGGCCCCAAGCCGCGATTATGCTAGCGAATCGCGCGGGCACGCAACGCCAGACGGCTGCTGCCTGTGCTGCTAGGGGCGTTATCGACGGGGGGAGCAGGCGCAGATGAGCGAGCCGATTGCGGAGGGCTTGCCGGCGGCGAGCGATGAATTCGAGCGGGAGCCGGTGCCGGAGAGCCGCACCAAGGGCTGGCGCGGCTTCTTGGGCATGTATGCCGGGGAGCATGCGGCGGGCACGGAGTTCATGATTGGGCCGCTGTTCGTGGCGGCGGGCGTCAGCGCCTTCGATGTGCTCGTTGGCTTGCTCGTGGGCAATTTACTCGCAGTCTTGAGCTGGCGCTTCCTGACCGCCCCCATCGCTGTGCAAAAGCGGATGACGCTCTATTATCAATTGGAAAAGATCTGCGGCCCGCGATTGGTCGAGCTTTACAACGTGGCGAATGGCGTTTTGTTTTGCGGACTGGCCGGGGCAATGATTGCGGTGTCCGCGACTGCAGTGGGCATCCCCTTCAACATGCCGATGCCGGAATTGTCCGATACGTATCCGGCGAGCATTGGCTGGGTGTTGGGCGTCGTGGCCGTCGGCGCGGTAATCAGCATCGTCGCCGCCTATGGTTACGACATGGTCGCCCGTTTTTCGAATGTCGCGGCGCCATGGATGGTCGTGGTGTTCTTCGCGTGCGGCATGGCGGCGTTGCCCGAGTTGGGCATAACATCGCTTGGCGATTTCTACAGCGTGGCGAGCGAGCGCATCTGGACCGGCGGCGAGCCGCTCGAAGGGCAGACAAAGTTCACCTTCTGGCACGTGATGTTCTTCGCATGGTTCGCGAACATGGCCATGCACATTGGCATGAGCGACCTGAGCATCCTCCGTTATGCGAAGCATCCCCGATACGCCTGGTGCTCGGCGGCTGGGATGTACCTCGGGCATTACATGGCCTGGATTGCGGCGGGCTTGCTGTATGCCCTGCAGTTGCAGAAGGATCCGGGCAACACCGCCGTCGCGCCGGGCCCGATGGCCTATGACATTGCTGGCCTTACCGGGGTTGCCTGCGTAGTCATCGCCGGCTGGACCACCGCCAACCCGACCATTTACC
>CAZLBS010000703.1:0-2047 GCA_964557505.1 uncultured Nitrospiraceae bacterium
CACACGCTCATCTTCTCGGATGTGCACGTCAATGTCGCCGAAGATTTCCGGCCGGTCCGTGAATGCCTCATCCGCTTTCTGCGCGCGGTAGATCGGGAAGCGCTGCGGCGGGTCATCATCCTGGGCGATCTGTTCGACTTCTGGTTCGAGTACCGCCAGGTCATCTTCAGCGGCTATTTCTATACCCTGCGCCCGCTTGCCGATATGGCCGATGCCGGCGCGGAGATGCACTTCGTCTGCGGCAATCACGACTTCTGGGCCGGGCGTTTTTTGCGCGACGAACTCGGCTTCCACGTGCACGACGAAGTGATGCTGCCCTTCGGCGATAAACAGGCGCTGTTCATCCACGGCGACGGGCTGCGCCCCTCCGACTGGCGCTACCGCGTGTACAAGCGCATCGCGCGGAATCCTGTTGTCGTCAATGCGTTTCGGCTGATTCATCCCGACTGGGCCATGGGGCTTGCCCAGGCCACCGCCCGCGGCTCGCGCTACCTCTTTAGCGACAAAACCCTGCACGAGGGTTCAGAGGTCGAGCCGCTCGAAAAACACGCCCGCGATGCCCTGGCCCAAGGCCGCGCCGATATCGTCTTCCACGGCCACTCCCACTACCCCGTTATCAAATACCTGCCCGCCCCAAACGGCCAAGGCCTCTACATCAACAGCGGCGACTGGCTCAACTTCCAGAGCTACGTCTCATGGGATGGCCAAGATTTTGCCATGCGGTATTTCACCGCCCCGGAGCAGAGGGAAGACATGCCACGTGAACGCGGAGTCCGCTGACGGAAAACGCAGCTGAATGAAAGAACGGATTACATTCTTGTTACGGTTTCAATCCGTTCGACGCCAAACGAATCACATGTCTGTGCACGTGCTTCTTAATGCACCCCACCGCATCTCGTTGGCTGGATCTGTGTGGAGTTATTGCAGGGCGGCGAGGCGTTCGTTTGCGCTGTTGGCGAGTTCTTGCACCTTCTTGATGCTCTGGGCATAGAGTTGGCGGGTTTCGTCGGGGTGCACGAGGCCGCCGTGGTATTGGCCGTCGGCGGTGCGCCAGGGCATGAGGCGGCGCGCGGCGCGCTCAAGCTCGTCGCTGATGGCCTTGGCATCGGGAAGGCTGCCGTTGGAAGCCGGCTCGCCTCCGAGTTCGAGCGTGACGAGGCTGGGCGTATGGTCGATGGAGCCGCCGCCGGTGGCGTGCCGCCAGGTGTGATCAAGCTGCTCCAGCTTAATAGAAAAATACTTGCCTACATTGTATTCAGTCGGGAAAACGGCCATGCCCTGCACGCCGATGGAATAGCGCGGCACGTCGCCTTCGATGTAGAGCGCGGCGGTGAGATGCATCTGCTTGTGCAGCTTCATGCTTTCGAGGATGACCTTGAGCGTGTCGAGAATCTGCTGCGGATCGCCCTCGAGTTCGGGCACTTCACGGCCGTTTTTGAGGTCCATGGGGACATGACCGGATTGCGACCGCAGCAATGCCGCCGGGTCGTACGCCTTATGCACCGGCGCGCGGTGCAGCGTCACATAGCGGCGGCAGGCCTCTAGTTCGTAGTACGCCTGCTGCATGCGGCGGTCGATCTGAGGGATGGTGTCTTCGAACTGCTCGTCCGTTTGTGCGCCGTCGAGTTGATTTTGCAGCTCATCTAGCGCGGCATGCACGTCCTGTAGCGTTTTCTGTATTTGATGCATGGTAGCTGCTTTCCTGAGTGCTGTTCTGTGCGTCTGGCAAGGAAACGTTGTGATCCCGGGGCATGTTCCCCTAGGGTGTAGCAGCGGGCGTATGCCCTAGGGGGAAGATGACGGGGTGGCCACTCCTAACATCGTATTGATTTGGGCGGCGGGTTGGCGCTGGGACATGCTCGGCATGTTGGGTCATCATCCCGTGCGCACGCCGAATATCGACGCGCTTGCCGAGCGCGGATTGTTGTGGACCACGGCCATCGCGCCAAGCGTCAACTATGAGGCAGCGGCGCTCGGAGTATTGCGCGGGGCCCTGCCCGGCACGGACAACTTCGAGGGCGCGGCCAGCTTGCCCGAATACTTGCAG
>CAZLBS010000704.1:0-2046 GCA_964557505.1 uncultured Nitrospiraceae bacterium
TTCAGCCGGCCATTCGCAATCACGACGGGCACGCTTTGGCGCAAGGCCTCACGCATCACATTCGGCCAAAGCTCCGTTTCGATGAGCACAAGAGCACGTGGACGCGCCGCGTCGAAAAAGCGGCGCACTGTGCCAGGCGAGTCAAAGGGAAACCATGTGCGCGAGGCGCCTTCTTTGCGGGCCTGGGAAACCGCATAGCCTGCGAGCGTCGACGTCGTGAGGAGGATGCTGGCATCTGGCTCCATGTGGCGGAGCGCCCGGATGACCGGCATGGCCGCGCTCACTTCTCCCACGCTGCATGCTTGCACCCAGATACTGCCCGCGGCGGACGCGGGTACGTCAGGGTTTGCGCGGGCCAGAAGGGGGCGGTACTTCGCTCGCGACGTGAGGTAGCCCCGCCCAGCCGCCCATGCCACTGGCAACAGCACGCCATTGTATAGCGCGTATGCGCCACGCAATCCTCAAGGCCTCCACGCCAATGGCAAGCGCTGTCCTGCGTAAAAGCAATGCGGGGCGCCGCGCTTTGCGCTTCGCCCCGCATGGTGGTCCATCTGCAACGTGTGTGGGCTCGAGCTAGAAGGTCGGCACGTCCCCGCCGTCATCGAAGAAGCGGGCGCCGGTCGGATCGACGATATCCGCCGTCACGAATATGAGCAAGCTCGACTGCATGACTTCGCGCGAATTGCCCCGGAAGAAGAAGCCCAATACCGGCAGGTCGGCAAGCCATGGAACACGCTCCTCCGAACGTTGCGTGTTGTCGCGAATCGTGCCGCCCAAGACCAGCGTATCCCCGTCTTGCACGATGACATTGGTCCAGATTGATTGCACGCTTGTAATGGGCCGCACGATCGGCTGATCCGACACGGGCTCGCCATCAATGGTTGGTTGCGGAAACGTTTGCTCGCCGATGATGTCGGTCACCTGCGGATTCAACCATAGGCGCACCTGGTCCGTGCCGCTAATCTGGGGCGTCACGCTCAGCGTGATGCCGAACACAAACGGAATCGGGTTGCTGATGCTGACAGTGCTGATGATGGTGCCGCCCGTAACGCCGCCGGTACCGCCCGTCAACTGCGAGACGATGGGCGAGTCGAAGTACTGCGTCGTTACGTCCGCGATGATGACCGGTTTGCGATTCATGGTCGTGGCCCGGGGCGCACTCAGCAATTCCGTTTCCGACAAGCGGTCGAGGTATTCGAGCGTGACGGCGAGTTGGTCGCCGTCTTCGTTGTTCGTGAGAATGGCGCTCACCGCGTTGCCCGCGGGGCCAGGGCTCAACGCCGCGTCAAGCATGCTTTCGATCACCGTATTGTCGATGACTTGCGTGCCGTCAGCGCGGGTGTAGAACGGCACCGGCTCGGTCACCAAGTCGCCGTCAATGTCGATGTCCCGGAATACGGGCGATTCGGAGGGAAGAATGTCCCCCTGTTCATTGCGTATCGGCCGCCCGAAGACATCGCGTTGCGTTTGCAATCCATCAATCTGACGCGTGCGATCGTTCAAATCAGAAATGTCTACATTCCAGTCGAAACCGATTTTCTCGGTATCGCCAACATCGACCCGCAAGAATTTGGCTTCGATGCTGACCTGCTTCGGCGTGATGTCCAGCTTCTCGATGTTGCGCTCCAACTCTTCCAGATTGGTCGGGGTGTTCTTGACGATGAGCTGGTTGGTGATTGGGTTGTATTCCATGAAGGACAGCAACTCGCCCGTGTTGGGTTCGCGCACTTCCGGCATGAGGTCGCGCAAGATGGACAGAACCGGCGGCACCAAGCTGCTCGCAACGATAGCGCCGCCTTGGCCGCCCGCGCCGCCACCCACGCCGCCGCCGCCAAAGCCCCCTTGCTGCACGCCGCCCCGGCCGCCTGCCCCGCCGCCAAAAACACCGTCTTCGTCTTCACCCGTCGAAAGCGACGTGAGCCCAATCACGGCGGGCGTTTCACCGACGATCGTATCATCAATGTTGCTGAACAGCTGGGCAATGCTAGAGAACTGACCGCCACCGGTCTGTCCGCCAAACTGACCGCCGCCGCCCCCAAAGCCGCC
>CAZLBS010000705.1:0-2046 GCA_964557505.1 uncultured Nitrospiraceae bacterium
CAGCACTGCAAGCCCAGGATTGGGATTTGGCGAACCAGCAACTCCGGGCCTTGGGGGAGTTGGAAAATGACTATTGGCGACAGCAAAAGGTGGATGCGCTGGGTCAGCAAATTTTGGCTGAAAAGGAGGCTTGGCAAACTCTTCAGCGATCGCGCCAAATTGCATCGGAGTCTGATCCGGCTCGTTTAGGAGAAGCCCTACGCCTAATTCAAACCATTTCGCCTCAGAGCTATGCCTGGCGGGCTGGAGCCACTGAACTCAGTCGCTGGAGCCAATTGCTGGTTAGCTACGGAATGCAGCAATGGGAAGCGGGCAACCTAGAGGTGGCGATCGCCATTGTGGAGCCGGTGCCGGTGGGAGGTGCCTGGCTGGCGGGCCTTGCGCTTGTGCTGGCTGGGGGCTTCGCGGCGCGGCGTTCGCGGTAAGCCCTGCCCGAGACGGCTAGACCGTTCGCATTTTCGTGCTGCGCCTGCGCTACACTGAGCGTATGGCGCAGCAGTCCATTTCAGGAGTACCCCGCGATCCTGCCGAGGGCTTCACGCTCGACAGCTACACGCCCCGGTATGTGGCGGCTTTGGCCGATGGCTCGATGGCGGACAAGGTGGCCTGGGCCCGGCGTGAATTGCGCGAATGCCGTGCATGCCCGCGCAACTGCGGCGTGAACCGGCGCGGGGGGGAACTCGGCATCTGCCGCACCGGGCGGGATGCTATCGTTGCCAGCGCTTTCCCGCATCATGGCGAGGAAGACTGCTTGCGCGGGCGCATGGGCAGCGGCGCCATTTTCTTTGCCTGGTGCAACCTCCGCTGCGTGTTTTGCCAAAACTGGGACATCAGCCAGCGGCCCAGCGGGCGCACGCTCACCGCGGATGCATTGGCCGATGTAATGCTGAGTCTGCAAGGGCAAGGCTGTCACAACATCAATTTCGTCACGCCGGAGCACGTGGTCCCGCAGGTGGCCGAGGGTCTGGCGAAGGCGGCCGTGCGCGGGTTGCGCCTGCCCATTGTCTACAACACCAGCGCCTACGATAGCCTCGATTCGATCCGGATGCTCGACGGCCTGATCGATATCTACATGCCGGACTTTAAATGTTGGGAAATGTCGACGGCGAGAGAGTTGCTCAAGGCAGAGGACTACCCTGGCGTTGCCCGTAGCGTCATTGCTGAAATGCACCGGCAAGCAGGCCCGCTTCGGTTCACCCCCGATGGCATGGCTCAATGCGGCGTGCTCGTTCGCCACCTGGTCATGCCCGGACAAGAAGCTGAAACGGCCGCAATTCTCGCCTGGCTTGCCGGCGAAATCTCGCCCGATACCTACGTCAACATCATGGGGCAGTATCATCCGGAACACAAAGCGGCCAAGCTGCCCGAAAAATATGCATCGATAGCGCGGCGGCCTTGCACGCGAGAAATGCAGGCCGCCTTCGAGGCAGCTCACGCGGCAGGGCTCTGGCGAATTGACAGCCGGTGGATGTGACGCATTGAGAGAAGGGGCTATGGCTCGCTTGCCGCACGCTGCCATACGCCGCGAGTTTACCCTGATGCGTCTTCCATGAAGGCGAAGAATGCCTCGAGGGTGTCTTCTGGGGCTTCCCATTGCGGGTAGTGGCCAATGGCGGCGAGCCGGGTCAGCGGCACGCCGGGCATGAGTTCACGGAAGCGGGCGGCCATGTGCTCGCCGGAGATGGGGTCGGCATCGCCATAGATAAAGGCGAGCGGCGCGGGACTGTGCTGCAGCGCTCCTTCCCAACGCGCTTTAAACTTCTTGCGCTCGCGCATGTAACGAATCAGCTTGTGCACGACGCCTGTGCCATCGTCATAAATGATTTGCAGCCAAAAGTCGTGCAGTTCGTCTTCCGCCGGCTGCGAGTTGGGTCCGAAGATTTCGGCGAAGGTTTTGTGAAAACGCCGCTCGCTCATGAGCCGCCCGACGTATCTGCCGATGGGACTATCCAGCAAGTGCTGCATCATGCGGGGGCGGTGATAGCCAGGGAAGATCCCGCCATTGAGAAGGCAGCACTTGGAAATCCGTAGGTGCTCCTCGCCACT
>CAZLBS010000706.1:0-2045 GCA_964557505.1 uncultured Nitrospiraceae bacterium
CCCGGCTGCATGGCGGCGACCCCCGGCGCATCGATGTGTTCATCGCCCGCGCACGCTCCGGCCAGAATCTCGAAATTGAGCTGTCATCCAGCGATTTGCATGCCGATATGCTTGCCTGCTACGACTGGCAAATCCCCGGCCAGCCAATACACGTCTCCGCTCCCGCCGCCTTCGAAATCGTCGGCCAGCACGACGGCCGCTTCACCCTCCACGTGCCGCTCGGCAACCTTGAGAAAGACAAGCCGGCGTTGTCGATTCTGATTCGGGAGTAAGCCGTCCTCAGGGCTCATTTCTCGAGCACGGCGAGCATTTCCTCGACGCGGGTGAATTTTTCGCGCGGCTTGCCTTTGGCTTTGCCGCGCTCGATTTCGGCGGCGTCGATCTTAAGCCAGTCGTCGAAGCTGATAAACCGGACGCCTTTCTCCGTGAGCATCTTCTTCATCGCCTCGCTGTCGGGCGTGGCGGCGCGGGGGAGATGGCCGACATCCCCCAGGAGCGACTCGACGCTTTCGACGCTGTCCGGCTTGTTCGTGCCGATGACCCCGCTGGGGCCGCGCTTGATCCAGCCTGCGGCATACAGCCCCGGCACCACCTGCTCGCCGTCGGTCAGGCGGCCCTTTTGATTGGGGAAGGTGCCGCGGCTTTCGTCGAATGGCACGCCCGGAATCGCCAGGCCGCGGTAGCCCACGCTCCGGAAGAAGATGTCGCAAGGCAATACTTCGGTTTCGCCTGTGCCGCGGGCCTTCTGCTTGAAGGGCTCCCCGCTTAGTTGGTTCGTCTCCAGCACGACCTCCTGCACGCGCCCCTCGCCGCGCAATTCAATCGGGCTCTTGAAGAAGTGGATGATGTAGCGCTTATGCTTCGAGGGCGCCCCCCGCTCGAGAAACGAGCGCATCACCGCCATGTTCTTCTGCGCCTGCTGATTCGTGGGGTCGTCCAGTTCGGCCTGGCTCGCCTCGTTCAGTTCGAAATCCTTCGGATTCACGATGGGGTCGCAATCCTCGAGTTCGCCGATTTCTTTGATTTCCGGCTGCGTGAATTTCGTCTGCACCGGGCCGCGCCGCCCAACCAGGTGAATCTCCTTGATCTTGCTCTCGGCCAGCGCATCCAGCGCGTGCTCGGCGATATCCGTCGCCTTCAGTTCGTCCACCGTCTTCGCGAGAATGCGGCTCACGTCCATCGCCACATTGCCTTGCCCGATCACCACGGCCACCTCGCCGCTCAGGTCGAACGCGAGGTCGCGGTAATCCGGATGCCCGTTGTACCAGCCGACGAAGGCCGTCGCCGTATGGCTGCCGTCAAGGTCTTCCCCCGGAATCCCAAGCTTGTTGTCCGTCTCCGCGCCACTTGTGAACAGCAGCGCATCGTAAAACGGCCGCAAGTCCGCCACGCCGACTTTGTCGCCCACCTTCACGTTCCCGAAAAAGTCGAAGCGGTGCAGATTGTTGTTCACGATCTTTTCGTAGACCTTGATGACATTTTTGATCTTGGGGTGATCCGGGGCCACGCCCCCGCGCACCAAGCCAAACGGCGTCGGAAGCCGGTCAAACATATCCACCCGCACGTTCAGCTGCGACTTGAACAACGCCTCCGTCGCATAAAACCCGCTCGGCCCGCTCCCAATCACCGCCACGCGCAGCGGACGTTCTTCCGTGCCAATCGCTTCGCTCATCGTATGTAGATCCCCCAAGCTATGAGCATCTTGATAGAACCCGGGCTGCCAACGCGCCCGGACACCAACATGAAATAGCAATGCCAAGTACGCGGTGTCAACCGGACGTAGGGGAGGAGAAATTCCAGAAAGGCGCACCTGAAGCAGCGGCGGGATGTCCGCCTGCTGCAGACTCCGAGCCGCAAAGGGCGGCTGCGGGTCCTCGCCGCCATCATGCAGGGCTATGAGGGATGGTCCGCACATGCCCGCCGAAAGCGTGCCGGGAGGGCAATTGGTTTTATTTTGGAAGGCTTCCCAAGTGAGTCGGCTAGCACAAAAGAAAGAAGCGCCCCTTCCCGCGAGAAGGAGCGCCTTGATGTGAACGACTCAGAGG
>CAZLBS010000707.1:0-2042 GCA_964557505.1 uncultured Nitrospiraceae bacterium
TTTCGACAGGCGTCGGCACGACAGGGCGCCCGCCTGAAACCCCAGCCGCGACATCGAAGGCAAGCATGTCCGCTTCATGGCGGGTCATCCCGAAGTCCTGCAAAATCTCATCGGGGATGGCCGATGACTCAATGGCGAAGAAGGCGAAATCCCAGTCAGCGATTTCGCGCATGTTTTCTCGTGCTTTTTCTCTGGCAGGCTCTTTCGACAGGTCGAGCCAGCGGCGGCCATCGGCCGAAGTCTTGCTCCAGTCGTCGCTGCCGCCCGGGGTCAGCAAGGGGTCGATGGTCAAGCCTGGAATGAGACCGGCGCCAGACAGGCTGGCGGCTGCCTTCTTCATGTCGCGCGGGTAGTTGGGCGAGGCCCCTTCCATCGAGCCGGGTGGCGCGTCCCAGCCTGCGGGGATGAGTGCATGCTCGACGCCCGCGGGCGTCCATTCCGTGGCATCGCTAATCAGTTCATTGAGGCTGATGCCCGGCTCGCCTGACACCCATGTGCGGGGCATGTCCTGGTCAAATTCGATGCGCGGGAAGGTGCTTCGATACCACGAGAAGAGGGTATCGACGTCTTCGGCATCGAGCACGGCGTAGCAAATCCAGACGGGATCGGCTTCGAGCATTTCGTCAGGTTCGAGCCGGATGGGCGGCTCGAAGCGGCTGACGACTTGGCCCTGATACTCGCCTTGAAACAGCTCGACGTCCACCCCGCTATCGGCTTTTCCCTGGGGCAAGGTGCCTAGCGTGAGCATGACATCCGAGGCCGCGTCATTGTAGAGGACGGCCATCGGAAGCTCGTCTTTGCTGAACAGAGGGTAGTGGCCCCGGAGATTCAGCGGCCGCGCCGTGACCTCGGTATTCTCCGAGAGTTCATCCATGTCGCCCGGGCCAAGCACCATGGGCGCGATTTCTCTGATTTCGATGGGGGCATCGCTGGTATTCGTCACGCGGACATGCAGCATGACAAATGGGCGATCGCTGGGGACGGCAAGCGAATGGGTCACGCTAAGGCCATGCGATTCGGGAAACTGGAGCGTGTATTCCGTGCCTTTGCCGCGGTCGTCGTCGTACTTGATGCGCTTCGTCTCGCCATTGTCGAAGGCCGCTTCACCAAATTCAGTGCCGTCAGCCAGCAAGATGCGGGCGCGTACGTTTTCCAAGACCCACAACTCGTTGTCGAGCTGCAGGCGCCATTCCGCATTGTCGACGCCGTAATCCAAGCGGGCATTCGGATGTGAAATGGAATAATGGTCGCGCAAGGCCCAGGGCAGCCCATCGTCGCCAATCGCCTGTCCGTGCGCCTGCGCGCCAACAATCATTGCCACCGCGGCGCCCGAGGCCACGCATATCCAGTGCTGTGCCGATAACATGATATTGGGGTCCTCCCGTGACACAAGCCCCATAACTTGTTCTTTCGCCGCTTTGCGGACTGTCGAGAGTATACAGGAGCAGAGGCCTGGAAAGATATAGGCAAATGTCGCATTGCAGGGCTCTCACGCTATACTCGAAAGCGTTCAACCGGGAGATGTCGCAGCCATGTCAGAGACCACGACGCACGAGACCATCACGGCAGCCACCACAGGCGGCATCTGCACGATTTCGCTTTCGCGGGAAGCTAAGCGGAATGCGATGAGCATGCAGATGATGGGGGAACTGCGCGAAGCCTTTCGCTCGGTGCAGCTCGACCCTTCTGTGCGCGCAGTGATCGTGCGGGCGGAAGGCCCCATCTTCTCGGCGGGCATCGACGTGATGGGGCTGATGCAGGCGCGGTCAGAAGCGGAAGGGCTGAATCCGGCGCGCTGGCTGCGGGGGCTCGCCGCGGAATTGCAGGATGTGTTCAACCTGATCGAGCGTTTGGAAGTGCCGGTGATCGGTGCGCTGCAGGGCCAGGTAATCGGTATGGGGTTGGAGTTTGCGCTCAGCTTCGACTTGCGCGTTGCCGCGGACGACTGCCTGCTCAGCATCCCCGAAACGCGCCTGGGACTCATTGCTGATGTGGGGGGCACGACGCGCCTCACCAAGCTCATCGGCCCGAGCCGCGCGAAG
>CAZLBS010000708.1:0-2040 GCA_964557505.1 uncultured Nitrospiraceae bacterium
CAAGCTGCGCAATCTTGTCAGCCAGCCACCGATCGGGCGCGATACCCGGAGGCGGATGGAAGGGGTTGCTCCTCAAGTCCTGCCAGGGAAGCGTCAACCACGTGTGGCTATCCGCACACAGTTCCGCGTAGCTCGCGTTGGGGTCGAAGAGCAGGACACGCACCTCGGGACGATGGAGTACGAGTTGCGCGAGCAGGCGCCGCACGAAGGTAGTCTTACCTGACCCGATCAGGCCCGCCACGAAGGTCCCGAGGAGGAGTCGGTCGGCGTCCATGTGCCACGCCACTGGTGCTTCCAACCCGAGGGCTTCGCCCAGATGCAAGTCTCCCTCCAGGGCATCGGGCGGGGGCAGGTGATCGCTGCAATGCGTGAGATGGGAGCGGCGTTCCCGCAAGTGCGCGAGGGCCCGCTCGAGGCGCTGCTCGAGACTACGGTCTTCCAAGACCATGAGCCGCGCGATGAGCTGCCGAACCGGATGGTCCGGACCTAACCCGTAGTTGCGGGCACACTGGTCATCCAGGCGCTGCAAGCGCACCCGGCGTTGAATGGGCGTTTCCTTCCCCATGGCCTACCACCACCGGGCCACGGCACGCACGAGACGGCCCAGGCCATTACCGCCCCCGAACAGCTTCGCATAGCAAGCTTCGCAATAGCGCTCATTGTCGGGGCCACGTTGGGTATGGCGTTGGCACAGCGGAGACCCACACTGCGCGCAATTCACCGCACAGCGTTCGCAGACAAACGCCGTGCGTCCTTGCTCCCGCGAACACGCCTCACACACGGCAACGGCCAACCCCCGTTGCGTGGGATGACCGCAGGCAAGCAGGCGGCTCTCTCCTGTAATCACTTTTTCTACGGTGCCGTCCGGGTGCTCCGTGAACTCGCTGAAGTCCTCGTGCGTCAACTCGCCATCGTCATGAGCTACCCGATCACGCCGATGCGTCCGGCCTAATACTTTCCCGCCCAAATCCTTGTCGACACGCGCCATAGCAAGGCCCTCCGTAGTTGTTCCGAGGAGGGAGACGGTCAAAAAGAAAGGAAAGCGCACGGGCAGCCGAGAGAAGAGACCGCCCGTGCGCTGAGGGGATTACGAGATGTAGTCGTAGAATTCAGGGAACATCAGCAGCATCTGCTTCAGGACGGCTTTGACGTCCTTCGGAATGACGGTCTTGGTCACCCCCGCCAAGCGCGCCAGGCTCTCGCGATCCGCGCCACCAAGATATTGGCGAAACGTCTCCACACGGCGCGCCCAGATGGGTTGCACCTTGGCGATGTGCTCGAGCGCCGTCTCGACATCCAGCCGCAGCGACGGGTCGCACTCAGCGGCCGCTTCGACTTGATCGACCTCGACGGGGGCATCCGGCACGAGCGGCGGAAGATGGCGCGCGGCCATGCGGCAACGAGGGTGCTCGCGCAAGATCTTCCACTCGTCCCAGGAAACGCGCCCGCTGTACGCCGATTCAATCTGCGGGTCGTATTCGAGATGAACAAGGTTCACGGCAACGGAGAGTCGCGGCTTGGTAAGAACATGGACAAGCCATTCATCCTTGGGAATGACCAACTCCACATGGGGCAGATTCGCCTTGACGATATCCGACAATGCGTGCCCAACCATGCAGCGAAGCACGGCCTTATAGGAATGGGCGTTCCCAAGGTAGCCCATGCGGCCTGGGATGAGTTCGTTCATTGCGCTCATCACTTCCTCACCTTCCTCAGCTGAAAGGCGGCCCATCCTTTCCATCCGCCCGACAACCTTTTCCGCGTAGTCGGCATACCGTTCTTCCGGGGTCTTCTTGCGTTTCTTGCTCATGCCTGAGCCCTCCTGCACGTAGCCCCAAGGGGCTGGTTGATGTGTGCAGGCAGGCTCCCGAACGTCGATACGACATCCGGCCCGTCAAATACGGCTTGAGATCAGTTGTGGAATGCGTTTTTCGTTCTGAAATGCGATACGTCGTGCCTTACAACACGGGCATCTGAAAGGAGCACAAGAGGCGTCTCAGAAGTCTGCAACGCAAGGCAGGGCGAGAGTCTCTAATTGCT
>CAZLBS010000709.1:0-2035 GCA_964557505.1 uncultured Nitrospiraceae bacterium
AGGTGCGACGTTTGTGCCCGCCCAATAGCCTTCAGGGTTGTCATTTATGAAGCCTTGGTCGATTTCGTCGTAAACAGTGCGCACGTCCGTGCCATCTGGGTCTGACGGGCAAAGCAAAATGGCCGGATCCGGCATGTACTCTGGATACGTTTGTAATGCGTTCATGACGAACGATGGGTCGGTTTGGCTGTCCTCACCACCACCGAAATCCGTCCGGCAGGCGAAGATATCGATTGTCGGCCACTGCTCGCCGCGCGATTCATTCGCGTACATCTTGTAAACCAAGCCCTGTTGCTTGAGATTGTTCTGGCAGCTTGCGCGGCGGGCGGCTTCGCGGGCGCGGGCCAAAGCCGGCAGCAAGATGGCCGCCAGAATGCCGATGATGGCGATCACCACCAGCAGTTCAATCAGGGTGAAGCCACCCCGCTTCTTCACGTCATTCCCCATACGCATCGACTGTTCTCCTCTTTTGGTTGGTTTAGTGCTCCATGAACTGAAAAGTGCACAACGCGCAGACGTTACCGGAGCCGTATTAAATGCGTGTTAAACCTCCCGTGATTGAGAGGGGGGGCGGCCGGTTCCGTGTAGGGCGCGTGCTTCATGCGCTGGCTGGCAGGATCTCCGCCTGCCGGCAGAGGGAGGGGATTTTCGTAGCCCCTTGAAGTGTATCAAGATGCGGGCCGTGCTGCTGCGCCGCGTGTTGCAGCGTGGTGCAGGCCATGCTATATTTCAAGGCTTCTCAACCGGAGGAATGGCCGGGGTTTTTGGTTCACAACGTGGAGGTGTCGGAACGATGCCGACGTATACGTACGAGTGTAAAAAGTGCGACAGCACGCAGGACGAGTTTCACGCGATGTCCGCTTCCCCGCAGGTGGTATGCATTTCCTGCGGCAGCGGGAGCATGAAGCGCCGGCTCGGCACGGGCGCGGGCATCATCTTCAAGGGCTCGGGCTTTTACGAGACGGACTACAAGAACAAGGGCAGCGAGCCCTCGAAGACCGGGGACAGCTCGAAGAGCGCCGACTCGAAGGGCTCGAAGGGCGCCGCGAAGAGCGAGTCGAAGAGCAGCGGCAGCGAGCCGTCAAGCACGAGCAGCGGCAGCAAGAAATCGGAAAAGGCCGCATAACGCCGACGGCTTGTGGGATGTCAGCCGGCCCCCGGCCGCGTGCCTCGTCATGCGCATAGCGTCGCGTGTACGCATGATGGCGCCGCAGGTCAGATGGGGGCCGCATTGTTTTTTGTGATGCGCCCTGCATGGCCGCAAGGGAGAGAATGCCATGGGACCTATCGAGGACATTCGCGCACGGAACGACGCCCACATCATGAACACATATGGCGCGCGCCGAATCGCCTTGGCGCGCGGCGAAGGCAGCCGTGTGTGGGATGCCGAAGGCCGCGAATACCTCGACCTGTTCGCCGGCATCGCCGTGTGCAACGTGGGGCATTGCCATCCCCACGTGACCGAGGCCATCAAGACTCAGGCCGAGACGCTGGTGCATGTTTCGAATTTGTATTACACGGAGCCGCAGATTCGCCTGGCCGAGCGGCTTTCCGAACAGTGCTTCGCGGACCAATGGTTTTTCGCGAATTGCGGGGCCACGGCGAATGAAGCGGCCATCAAGCTGGCCCGCCGGTATTGGGCGCAGAAGGGCACGCGGAAACCGCACATCATCTGCGCGGAAGCGAGTTTTCATGGGCGCACGCTTGCGGCCATAACGGCGACGGGGCAACCGAAGTATCACGAAGGCTTCGAGCCGATGCCGCCCGGCTTCAGCCACGTGCCCTATGGCGATGTGCGGGCGCTCGCAAACGCCATTACGCCGGAAACCGGCGCCATTATGTTGGAGCCGATTCAGGGCGAAGGGGGCGTCCGCGTGCCGGCTGAGGACTATTTGCCGGCGGTGCGCGCTTTGTGCGACGAGCACGGCCTCTTGCTCATTCTGGATGAGGTGCAAACGGGCATGGGCCGCACGGGCAAGCTCTTCGCGCATCAGCATAGCGGGATAACCCCGGACATCATGACGCTGGCCAAGGC
>CAZLBS010000710.1:0-2029 GCA_964557505.1 uncultured Nitrospiraceae bacterium
GCCCGCGTCGAAGCCCGCGGCCGGCTGTTGATACCAGTATGCGACGGAGCTTACCCAGTCATAGCGCGGCAAGAATTGCCCCAAAAAGTCTATCGATGGCGCAAAGATGCTTCCGCGGGTTTCCATCGCGACGCGGAGCGATTCCCGAAAGGGGACCGGATCGCTTAAGTGCCAGCGATATGCCGTCACACGGTCGCCCGGGAGATATCCCTCGAACACCGGAACGCCAAATTGGGCGCGATTGAGCGGGCGGAAGCCCCACGCGTCGTTGAAGTAATCCTCGGTACCTGTGCCGCTCAGTGATGGATGCGCCTCCCCATCAACGTAGAATCGATCGTCGCCTTCGCCGAACCAGCCAAATTCCGTCTGCAGCACGCTATAGACCATGCCCACGAAATGGCCCCGGCCCTTCGTCTCCAAGACGGTGTAATCTTCAGGAGCGCTCGGGTGCTCCTGCCGGTAACGCGCATGAAAATAGGGCGTGTCCTCCGGCAGCGCATCGACGCGCTTATAGTCGAGATAGTAGTAGAAGCTGCCTGCCCGGTGCTTTTCCGAGTCGTTCGTGATGGTCACGCGGGCGCGTTCTCGGAACGGCATGTGCCAATAGCAGACGCGCGAACGCCCCTCGGACGTATTCGACACCGCGGCACTGTCGACAACGCCCAGCATGCCATTGCCCATCGCGAAGAAATCGCCCAGCGGTGCTTCGACGCTCGGCGAATCCGCGCCATCCCAATACATCCGGACCACCAAGGAGCGCGGGTAAAACGGATCGCCGGCGCTGACCGTGCACCAGAAATGCGTAATGATGCCCGGTCCTTCGATGTCTGCCAAGACCAAGACGCCGCCCGGTTCAATCGGGCGCGCGTCGCCATTGCGGGTCAGGTCTTCTTGCGCGCTCGAAGCCCGCTCCGCGCGAAAATCGTGGGGACGCGTCAACGCTTCAAACGCACCCTGCGCATCTGCAGTGAGCGTCACCGCGAGCAAGGCGGCGCATGCTGCGCTGCCGCGATGCAGGAGCTGTTTCACGATAGGGCTCCGCGGGCCAGCTTGCGGAAATTATTGAGAATCAAATAATAGGGTGCCGGCGCGCGCATTCTCTGGCCTGCCTCGAACGCAAGCAAGGTCACGTCGTCATGCGCCAGTGCCTCATCTCCCGTGAACGCCCGCAGCGATTCCGCCACGCGCATGGGCACGTCCGCACAGTCGAGCCCGTTCCACTCGGCCAGCGACGCTTGGAGCCGTTCCATGCCGAACTGCTCCCCTTCAGGATTGGCCGCCTCGAAGACGCCATCCGAGTAGACCGCCACGCGCGTTCCCGGTTGTATGGTCCGTTCCCCGAGATCGAACTGAGCCTCGTCCGTGACGGCAAGCAAGACATTGCGTGGGCCGCTGCCCGCCGCTGGCAGCTCGAGCTTTTCCCAGGACTCGCAGCCGCGCATCCGCACGAAGGCCGGCGGATGCCCCGCATACGCAAATTGCAGCACCCCCGTGGGCGCGTAATAACTGAAGCATGCCGCGCTGGCGAGCGCATCGAGTCCGCGCTCGACACAGACCTTGTTCAGCGCAGCGAGAATTTTTGAAGGGTCGGACAAATTGATGCGGTTGTGCAGCACTTCGTGGAGCCATGTGCTCACATTGACGACCGCATCGCCATGCCCGGCGACATCCGCGAGGCAGAAGCGGGCCGTCATGCCGGCCGAGCAAGCTGTGGCGTAATAGACGTCGCCGCCCTTGCCGGTGCCCGCGGGGCTCGCATATACCGCGCCGTGCATGCCGGGGATGTCGACACGCCGATTGGCGGTTTCATTGCCGCCCCACACCTCTGCGCAAATGAGCGAGGCGGGCTCAGATGGTGATGCCATGAATGCGAAGTCCACTTGACCGCTTGGCGGTTGGGAGCGAATCACGCGCATGGATGTACGCGCAGCCTAAACAGTGATCGTAGCACTCCGGCAGGCAGGGCGCAATGGACCGCATCAAGCCATCTAAGATCTTACCGGGCGCGGTATCGTCTTGCCGTTTAGGA
>CAZLBS010000711.1:0-2027 GCA_964557505.1 uncultured Nitrospiraceae bacterium
GGCGACGGCGAGTATGCCTTCGCGCTCGTGGCCGCGGACAAGGCGGGCAATGAAACTGCGATGCCCACGGGCGACGGGGCCGCCTCGACGCTGTTCGACACGGAGGCGCCCAAGCCCGGCACGATGACCTCGCCTGAATTTACCAATGAGGCCCTCATTCCCGTGTCGTTCTCGGGCATCGAGGACGACGGGAGCGGCGTGGAATCCGTCGACCTTTGGTACCGGATAGGCGCCGGCGAATGGCGAAGCGCGGGCTTCACCCAGAATGCGAGCGACGGCGCCTTCAGCTTCGCCGCCGACTTCTCAGGCGGGCAAGACGGGACGTATCACTTCGCGGTGCGCATGCGCGACAAGGCGGGGAACCGTTCGCCCATCCCCAGCGGCGACGGGCTAACCACGACGCTCTACGACAAGACCGCGCCAAGCACCGGCATTGTGGAAGCGCCGGCGCTCGCCGAATCCGTCCCGTTCGAAGTGAGCTATAGCGGGGTTTCGGATGGCAATGGCAGCGGGCTGGCCGCCGTGCATCTGTGGATTCGGGAGGGCGCCGGCGGCGCTTGGGTCAAGACCGAGGAGTCGCGCCCGGCTCCAAGCGGCAGCTTCATCATTACCAGCGCGTCGAAGCAAGACACCATGTTCTTCGCGCTCACCGCCGAGGACCAGGCAGGCAACGTATCGGCGGACCCAACGGGCGCGGGCCAAGCCAGCACGCTTTTGAATACGGACTTCACCCCGGGCGAGTTGAGCGGACCGCGCTATGCATCGGAGCTTCCGTTTGATCTCACCTTCACGGGGGCAGAAGACCCGACCAGCGCCGAACCGGTCGCCGTGACGCTCTGGACCAAGCAGGGAGAAGCGGGCGCCTGGATCGAAATGAGCACGCCCAAAACCGGCCCCAATGGCAGTTTCACCGTGTCGGCCTTGCCGAAAGACGGCACCTACTTCTTTGCCCTTCAAGCGCGCAACGCAAACGGCAGCGTGACCTCGCCTCCCAAGGGCAGCGGTCAGTTGAAGGTGGTGTATGACACGACCCCGCCGCAGCCGTTGCTGCTCGAATCGCCGCGTTACGTAAAAAGCCCGCCCATTACCATTAGCTATGCCGACGTCGTCGATGCCGGCAGCGGCGTGGCCAACGTGACGCTATGGGTGAAGCAAGGCGCCGATGGCGACTGGGTCAACACAGGCATGACGAGCACGGGTGAATCTGGCGCATTCCAGTTCGACAACATGAACACGGAAGACCGCTACTTCTTTGCCGTGCAAGCAGAAGATCTGGCGGGCTGGAAATCGCCCGAGCCGACCGATGCGCTCATCTTCGAGGGCGAGGCGGCGATGGTGCTTGCGGAAAACATCACGCTGACCACGAATGGCCGCGTAACGGATTTCGTGCGTGTGCCCCGCGATGGCGCCTATCAATTGACGGCCACCGCATACGGCACGCCGCTGAATGGCGAGTGGCCGGAAATGGCCGCCTCTGTCGATGGCTTCCCGCGGGACCGCAAATTCGTCGAAGCCAGCGTCCCCGAGCGTTTCAGCTACGTCGTGAATCTGAGTCAGGGCGTGCATGAAGTCGGGGTATCGTTCGAAAACGACCAAGCGTCGGACCTCGAGGACCGTGACCTCATCTTGGAGCGGCTGGAGCTGCAGCCGCTGCCGGGCTCAGCGAGCTTGTTGGCGGCGACGGAACCCGAATGGGTAGCCGAAGCTCAAGCGCGCGACCAGGCCATCTTGGACGAAACGGCCGCCCGCATTCAGCAGTACCGCACCGATGGGGCCGAGGTCGTCGTGAAAGATGCGGACGGCAATCCCGTGTCAGGCGCGGCGATCACCGTGACGCAGGTCAAGCATGACTTCCTCTTCGGGGCGAACCTGATGGGCTGGGAGCAGTGGAGCCTCGCCGAGCGCAATGACGCTTACAAGGCACGCTTTGCCGAACTCTTCAACTATGCAACGCTCCCCTTCTCGTGGGGAAGCATCGAGCCTGTGTCGGGGTCCTACGACTTTGCGGAGCTGGACCAAATGGCGGC
>CAZLBS010000712.1:0-2006 GCA_964557505.1 uncultured Nitrospiraceae bacterium
AGACGATGGCGATCGGATCCGGCTGCAGGCGAGGCTCTTCAGTGCCGAGACCGCGTCGCAGGTGGTTGGCAAGCAATTGGATGGCGAGGCGCAATGGCAGCGCTTTTTGGCCCACCGCTTCGCAGATGAAATTGTCTTGTATGTCACGGGCACGCCGGGTGTGGCGACATCGTCGATCTTCTTCAGCGCGGTGGTTCCGGGCACGCAGCATAAAGACCTTTACATGGCCGACTACGATGGGGCCAATCTCCGGCGCATCACCGAGCACAACTCGATTTCGATTCGTCCGAAGGTCGCGCCAGATGGCAGCAGGGTCGCGTATGTTTCCTTCAAAGACCGGTATCACTTTTTGTATGTGCTGGATTTGGCCAGCGGAGTCTCGCGCCCCTTGTCGAAGCGTGTGGGCTTGAATTCCGCGCCTTCGTGGGCGCCCGATAGTTCATGGCTCGCGTATGTGCTGTCGAAGGACGGCAATGCCGAGATTTACCGCATGAATGCCGACGGGTCGAATCCAGAACGCTTGACCAACAATACGGTTCTCGACACATCGCCGACGGTCAGTCCCTCCGGCCAGCAGATTGCGTTCGTCACCGAGCAGTTTGGCGCTCCGCAAATCGCCATCATGAATGCCGACGGGACGGGCATCCGGCGGGTCAGTTTTCAGGGGGGTCCGTCGTATGATCCGGTGTGGTCTCCGGATGGGCGGCGGCTCGCCTACGCGGCCAATCGCAGTGGCGAAGGCTTTCAGATCTTCGTGCTTGACATCAATTCGGGTGAATCCAAGCGGCTTACCACGGCGCGGAATAACGAGTCGCCCAGCTGGAGCGCAGACTCGCGGCATATCGTATTCAGTTCGACCCGTGCTGGCGGGGCATCGCTCTGGACGGTAAATGTCGAAACGGGCGAAGAGCGGCAGGTTCCGCGGATATCGATGCGGGCGGAAGGCCCTACCTGGGGACCGCGCCGCGAATAAGCACGCGGCCTGCACCATGTGCGAATGGGCGCGCATCTCTGAATGATCCAATCACATTAATGCGGCGGGCGGAATGGCATGCGGGCTGCTTGTTCTCAAGCACGCAGCGCGGCATCATTTAAGCTCATTTGAGCCCGAGCACGTCTTGCATGTCGTAGAGGCCGGGCTTGGCTTGTGCGGCGAAGCGGGCGGCTGTGAGTGCGCCGCGGGCGAAGATGTCGCGCGTCAAGGCGCGGTGCGTAAGTTCAATGCGCTCGCCAGGGCCGAAGAAGTAGACGGTGTGTTCGCCCGGGACATCACCGCCGCGAAGCGCGTGCATGCCAATTTCTCGCGCCGTGCGTTTGCCGACATGACCTTCGCGCCCGTGTACGGCGGCATCGCCGTAGTCCAATCCCCGGCTCTCGGCGGCGCGTTTTCCTAGAGTTACAGCCGTGCCGCTAGGGCTGTCGACTTTCTGATTGTGGTGGATTTCGGCGATCTCGATATTGAAGTCTTCGCCGAGCGCTTCGCTGACGAGACTGGTGAGCTTGAACAGGAGGTTGACGCCGAGACTGGTATTGCTGGCGTAGATTACGGCGGCTTCGTGCGCAATCCTTTGCACATCCGCGTCTTGTTCGGGGGTGAGTCCTGTTGTTGCAAGGACAGATGGAATGCCGCGCTTGGCGGCGGACCGCACGTTATCAACGCATCCGGCGGCATGGGAAAAGTCGATGAGCACGTGGCAGCCTTCGAGTGCCTTGCCAGGCTCGGCGGTGACCTGAATGACTTGGGCATTGCCCGATTCGCCGCCTATGGTCATGCTGCCCACATTGTCAGGGAGGTCGAGCGCCCCGCCGATCTCGATGTCTTGCGCGGCACAGAACTTGAAGAAGTCCTCAAGTCCACGCGCGTACGCCTGCAACGTGTTCTCCGCAAGTCCCCGATTGCTCTCGAACGTCAGCCAAGCCACTGCCCGCTCATGCACTTGCACGTGTGGGTATCTGGAAAAGTTCATCACATCGTCCAATCTATAAGTCACCAAGCGTAGAACTGC
>CAZLBS010000713.1:0-2005 GCA_964557505.1 uncultured Nitrospiraceae bacterium
TGGACGCCTTACGCTTCTTCTTGGAGAGGACTTGATAGCCCCAGTCCGCACACATCTTGTGATGGATGAAGTACTGGTTGATCGCCGTGAGCTCGGAGGTGAGGACCTCGTTGAGCGCGATGATGACGTCGGGGTCGCCCTTCATGTGCATCAGCACGACCGCGGAGCCGGCTTCGGCGAGTAGTTCGCCCATGGCCGGGTCGCCTCGCAGCGCGGTGATGTCGTTGACCATGCGGGCCCCCGCGGCGAGCGCAGCGCGTGCCGTCGCCGCGTGATAGGTGTCGACCGACACGTATGCGTCTTCGGCGGCGAGCGTTTCAATCACGGGCAGCACCCGCGCCTGTTCTTCGTCTGGCGATACCGCATCCGCGCCGGGCCGTGATGACTCTCCGCCGACGTCCAGGATATCCGCGCCGTCCGAACGGAGCTGCCGGGCATGCGCGATGGCGCCATCCGCGGACGCGTGGCGCCCGCCGTCGAAAAAGGAATCCGGCGTGACGTTGACGACGCCCATGACAAGCGTGCGGCTGAGTTGTAGTTCATGCATCCCGGAAGGATAGAGAACGGCTGCCATGCGCGCAATCAGGGATGAAGGATCTATGAAGCACGCAACGCAGCGGAGCAACGTTGCGCAAAGGAATCAAGGGGTTTTCCTGAAGTAGAAAGGTAAAACAAATAGAGTGTTTTAATTGTATATACGGTGCGCACTGTTAATCGCTGTTGCATCCGGGATAACTCGTGGGCTCGACCAAAGGCGTTTTCTTTGCCTGGCCTGCTCACAATGACTTTCGGCTCTCGGCGGCCCTCGGCGTTCTCAGCGTCTCTGCGTTGCGTTCTCCTGCGCGGGGCCCGCTTGCCGGTTTTGCTCCTGCTCGCCGATGAATTGCTCCAACGCTTCCACGAGGCGTTCGTTCAAGAGCGAGGTGAAATGGCTGTCGTTGTCGAGCATCGCAAAGCGGTGATTTGGCTTAAGCTGACACAGGCGTTGCGCGTCGCCATAGACCATGTCGGCGTTTCCGCAAATCCCGAGCGTGGGCACGTGGCAGTTGCGTACGTTGGATTCATCCGGGAACAGCGTGATCATCGATTGGAGCAGGGCGCCGAGGGCTGCCCGGTCATTCCACATATCAATGACGTTCACCAAGAACCCGGAGAAGAGCGTGGCCATGTCGACCTCGTCGCAGGTGAGGGCATCGCGCACGGATTCATCGCCCTTGCCTGCCGTGAGCGCCTGCCCCATCTCGTGCAGACTCTGCCGCAGTTCCGCTCCAGGTTGCCGCCACCCCGAGGCGCACAGGACGCCGCTTCGAAATCGATCGGGATAGTCGATGAGGGCGCGAAGCGCTACCAGGCCGCCGAGGGAATAGCCCGCGACGTGGGCGTGCTCTATCTCCTCATGGTCGAGCATGCGCACGACGTCGTGCACGAGTTCCATGCCGTAGCCCTCTGGCTGGTGCGGGCGCGCACTTTTCCCATGCCCGCGGAAATCCATAGTGTACACGTGGTAGTTGGCTGCGAGGCGGTGGGCGATTCCGCTTGCGAACCAGCTCATTTCCGAGGGCACGCTAAGCCCATGCAGGAGCACCACGGGCGGACCCTCGCCGGCCTCATGGAAATGGATGGTCTCGCCATTGGATTCGAAATAGTGCAAAGGCGGCGCCCGCCACAGATACTCGGAGATCGAGGCCCCCAATTCCCACGCCCGCCCCGCGGCAAGGCGCACCTGACCCATATCTGGGAGTTGCCACTCTTGCTTGTCGGACGGCTCTCCGGCGCCGCCCATCCCGCTATGCTCCGTGTCCGATGCCATCAATCCCCTGCCTTGTCTCGTCAAGACGCCTTACGCCGTCCAATCTATTGCAAGTTGCAATGCCGCCTAACTGTCGACGGACGAAATGCTGTGCGCCCCGCGTGCTTAAAGATCTGCGTTTTCTTGCTGGCGTTCCAGATCGCGCAGCAACACGTGCACGTTCCGCTGATGACTCTTGAAGAAAATGTCAAAGAC
>CAZLBS010000714.1:0-1997 GCA_964557505.1 uncultured Nitrospiraceae bacterium
CGACATCTTGGCCCTGGCGGCCCTCTCTCCAGAAGAGGAAGACCGGCTGGCGGTCGCGGCGAAACTGATTCAACAAGACGAAACGCCAGAGGCGGCGAAGTGGGAGCTGCTGCGGCAAGTACGCGGCAACCGCCGCAGCGTGATCTATCTGGACCAGGCAGACACCCTTCGCGCGCAGATTGGGGCCCGCCAGTTTGCGCGCATCCTCTCCGCGCTTGCCGACGAGGTCGGCGTCCTCGTGCTCTGTTCGGTCCGTAAAGAATTCCAAGGAGATGAGCACGGCGATTGGTTGCAGCAGATCCCGCTGCCGCTGCTGCACGAAGCCCAAATAAAGCGCTTCACGCAATCGCTTTCCGCCGTTTGGGATGACGACCAACTCGAAACGCTGCTGCACCTGAACGAAACTACTACTGTTTTGCGCTGTGCAAACATGTTTCTTCAAGGCGTTCCGCTGTTTCTAATTGGTTTCTTTGACGAATATCGAAACCATGAAGCAACAGAAGTGGCAGCAGCCTGGCTGTTTTGCTTGGAGCGGCAGCGTGCGCGGCATACGGCTTATGTCCAAGGCTTCAGCGCCCCTCAGCAGCGGATCATAGGCGAGCTGGCGCGCGCGCGGGCCCCCGTGAGTCTGTCGCACATCGTGCATGCCTGCCGTCTCTCGAGCAGCGCCGCGTCGTCTCATGTGATAGCCATGCGGGACGTGGACTGCGTGCGGACGTTTCGGGCGGGGCGCCGGGCGTACGCGGAATTGAGCGAACCGTTGGCTCGCCTGGCCCATGCCGACACCGGTCCGGGTCAACGCGTGCTGGCGGAGGAGTGGGCCTTTCATCTGGCATGGCATGGCATGGCGCGGGGAAAGCGCTTGCCCGTTCCCCCCGCGCTGGAAGAAGCCTTGTCGACGGCCTTTGTGCTGGATGCGGTTCGCAGGAACGTGCCCGAGCACACCCCGATAGATTTGGAAATGCTGCAAGAAGCCTGCCTGGGCGCGTTGGAAGAGGAGCGCTTCGACGACGCATTGGCGAATGCCGAGGAATTGGCTGCGCAGCGCAACCGGCCTTGGGAGCGGTATGTGGCCGTGCTTGCGCTATGTCGCCATGAGCAATTCGATGCGGCCTTGCAGCATGCGGAGCGGGCCGTTGCGCTGCGGCCGAGAAGCGCCCTCGCTAAATTGTGCGCGGCGTTATGTCTGACCCGGCTGGGGCGGTATGGCGATGCCCTGCGAATGGCGGAGCGTGCCATCCGGGATCCGGGCAAATACTTGGCGGAAGCGCGGCGCATGGCGGTTGTCAACGCGTTGCTGTCCCATGAATCGCGAAGCGCGGCAAGCGCGCTGCAGGCGATGGCTGGGGATCGGACGCCGAGCCTCGCCACAGCCGAACTTGCCGCGCTGGTATCTGCCTATGAAGGCGACGTGGCCCGCGCGCGGCAGGCGGCACGGGCGGGCCTGGCCATGGACCCGCGAGCCCACCTGCTGTGGCGGGTGCTGGCCTATGCTTGTGCAGCGGAAGAAGACTGGCTTGAAGCCGTGCGGGCGGCGGACCGGGTGCTTGTGGAAGACGAGCGCTTCGAAGATGCGTGGTTGAACCGCGGGGCTGCCCTCGAGGCGCTGCATCATCCCGAGGATGCGCTCGCATGCTACGTGCGTGCGATCGAGCGAGCGGGTGCATCTGGCACGCATCCCGTAGCCCTGTTCGGCGTGCCGCGGCTCTACCTCGTGTTGGCGTCCGAGGCGCACGCGATTTCGGCGTTGCGCGAAGCCTTGGAGACGCCTGACGTGTTTCCGGGCGATATTGCCATGCAGACGCTGCGGCTCTTGGAAACGGCGGGGCAGTGCGAATTGCCGGAAGCGGGGTTCATTGGCGCGATGACATCGGTGTACGTCGAGCATGAACAGGAAGTGAGTCTTGCGGCGGCCGCGTTGAGCCTCAGGTGCGCGCGGGAGAAGCAGCGTGATGAATGCGCGGCGGTGGCTGACGAGGTGTTTCGAGAGCTTGCCG
>CAZLBS010000715.1:0-1994 GCA_964557505.1 uncultured Nitrospiraceae bacterium
GCGTGGTAGTGCCGCATGGTCTGACGCAGGTCAGCATCGCTCATGTGCGGGAACCTCATCGCGCGGCTGAAGGCATCGAGGCGGGCGCTCAGCGCGCTAGCGGGCGGCGAATCCGGAAGGGGCATGCCGCGCTGCCCATAGAACTCGACATCTTCCGCAGGCGCAAAGTAAGGCGGGTGCGGGTCGAAGTAGCTGACGTGCAAGAAGAAGGGCCGTGCGTCTTCTTCCTCAAGGAAGGCAATGGCATCGCGCGTATTTACGGACGCGTAGCATTCGTCCTGAGGCCAATGCATTTCGCCATGCCACCACGGCGGCACGTGCGGCGGATACTTGCGGAACGGCTCCCGCGTGCGAATGTTGTGCCTGTCGACCTCGCGCATGACACGGTCGTGATAGGTGTGGTTTTTGCCGATCCAACCCAGCCGGTAGCCGCGTTCTTTGAAGTGGCCGAGCAAGGTCCCGCCGGCGTGGTCCGGAAGGTCGCCGTCCTTGTTCGTCGTCTTGCCGTGCTCGTGCGGATACCGCCCGGTGAAGGCCGTCGCTCGGGATGGCGCGCACACCGGATTGTTGCTGAACCAGCGCTCGCACAGCACGCCCTTTTCGGCCAGATTGTCAAGATTGGGCGTATGCGCATGAGGGTTGCCCATCGCCCCGAGTGCGTCTGCGCGCATCTGATCGCAAATGATGTAGACCACATTCGGCGGGCGCGATGCCGCGGATGCCGGGCCTTGCGCCGTTGCCGCTGCAGCGGCCGCCGCGGTCGAGGAGGCAAGAAACCCACGGCGTGATATGTCGCGGCTACCGGTCATAGCAACTCGCCTATTGCAATCCGTGATGCGGTTCGCGGCCGCTAGAAGCGAAGTTCGCTCGCATGGACGGTCATGCTGTACACCTCTTCCCCATCGATGCTTACGATCGTATACGTAATCGATGGGTCGTCTGCGGCGGTGTCGAAATCAAGTTGGCCAAAAGATTGCTTTTCGTTATAGGAAAACAGTGCCGCCGGCTTTGTTTCGTGGACATGCTGATTGGTGAAGCGGCTGCTTTCGAATTCGTAGACCGGATACAGCCCCGGGCGGGTGATGCGCCAGGCATCGCTGCGGTGCCGATCGGCGCTCAAGATGACCACGCCCTCGATTTGATTGGCCTCGATGAACTGGAAGATCTCCTCGCGTTCCTCGGGGTAGCCATCCCAGGTATCGTCGCTGCCGCCCTTGGTCCCCGTAACCACGGGCACGGGACTTACGATCATTTTGAACGTGGCATCGGAGGCCTTGAGCTGTTTCAAAAGCCATTCCTTCTGTGCGGGCCCGAGCATGCTTGGCTCGGGTCCCGTGGGTTCCGTGCGGTAGTAGCGGCTGTCGAGCATGAAGAAGTCGGCCTGGGGCGCGCTGAAGGCGAACCAGCAGCCGGGTTGCGCGGCGCCCCCGCCATACGACGGATTGGCCCAATTGCGCCGGAAGGTTTCCCAAACGGGCCGTTTCCACGGCGGGTCGTCGATGGCCGGACCGCCGAGGCAGTCGTTGTCCCCAAAATCGTGGTCGTCCCAGACGGCGAACACGGGCGTCTGCCCGGCGAGGCGCCGCCACTCCGGGCGCGACTGCCGCCGGTAATAGCAATACTGTTGAATCGGCTCCCGCTCGGGGTCGTCGATGTACACATTGTCGCCAAGCAACAGCAGGGCATCCGGCTCGCGCGAGCGCACTTCATCCCACACGCGCTCATGCGGCGGCACATAGCCCGACCCACCCCCGAAAACCATGCGGAACCGCGCGCCGGCTTCTTCACGGGCAAACGTTGTAAAGGTTTGCTGCGACATGCCTGGCATCGTCTCGCCATCGATCAGCACTTTATATTCATAGGCCGTGGAAGGCTGCAATCCCAGCATGCGCAACACGGCGGTGTAGTCTGTCGGCGCGGCGCTCGCCGCGACCTCCGTCTCGTGCCAGTTGCCTCCGGCTTGCGGGCCGTAGCGCACTGTCACTTCGGATGCC
>CAZLBS010000716.1:0-1981 GCA_964557505.1 uncultured Nitrospiraceae bacterium
TCGACGCCAAGCGCCGCGTCGACGCGGGCGAACTCGGCAAGCTCTTCATGGCCAATTGCACGAACAACGGCTCGTACCCGGGCGAGTGGTTCGGGCAGGAGGAACTCTCCGGCGGCGGCGCGACCATGGACCACACCGTGCACGTGGCCGATTTGCTGCGCTGGTTGACCGGCAAGGAAATCACCAAGGTCTACTGCGAGACCGGAAAGCTCATTCACACCAAGCTCAACACCGACGACATGGGCGTAATGCACTTCGAGATGCAGGGCGGCCTGAAGGTGTCGCACATCGCGAGCTGGAACCGCCCCGAGGCCTTCCCGACCTGGGGCGACGTCACCATGGAACTCGTCGGCGAGAAAGGTGTGCTCAATGTCGATGCCTTCGCCCAGAAGCTCGACGTCTATAGCGAGAAGACGAAAAAGATGACCTACGCCGGCTGGGGCGACAACGCCGACCTGCTCCTCGTGCGCGACTTCGTCGAAGCCGTGCGCGACAAGCGCCAGCCCGCCATCACCGGGGAAGACGGCCTCCGCGCCGTCGAAGTCACCGTCGCCGCGTACAACAGCGCGAAAAAGGGCAAGATGGTCGCGGTCTAGCCACCCGCAGACCTCCCAACCCCCTCAGAAAAACAGCGAGCCGGGACGCTCCCGAAGGTGCGTCCCGGCTCAATATCAATACTCGCGGACAGAGTGATTAGCTCGACTCCTCGCCGCGAGATTATTTTAGAAGCCCTGGACTTGGGGTTCCAGGGCCTCCGCGGAAGGAGAAACGCCACATGTGGCGCTGACCATCCTTAGTGTAACATGCGCCCCCCGGAAACGCAAGGCTTTTTCGCCCCCTTTACACCGCACCAAACACAAGCCTAAAGCAAACAACAGCAACACCTTACAGGAATATCGACCTGCCTTGTGCCATAACGGTACGACACGATACGCGTCCCCGGCGAATCGCGGGCAGGCCGGGCCATGGTCATTCGGCTGCGCCGTGCAGAGCGGGTATACTAGGGCTATCGGTGCCTGTCTGCAGGCCCGCTGCCACCCGGCAACAGCGGGTCAAAGCGTCCCGTGAAACTGAAGGCATAGGCATGACTGCGGTTGAATTCGAACTACAGGCGGTGGACGCGGAGACCGGCGCGCGGGCTGGCGTGTTGCATACGCCCCATGGGCCCATCGAGACGCCGGTATTCATGCCGGTGGGTACGCAGGGCAGCGTGAAGGCGCTCTCGCAGGAAGACCTCGAGGCCCTCGACGCCCGCATCATCCTGGGCAACGCCTATCACCTGTACCTGCGCCCGGGCCTCGACGTGCTGGGCAAGGCGGGCGGCCTCCACCGCTTCATGGGATGGGAACGGCCCATCCTGACGGACTCCGGCGGCTTCCAGGTGTTCAGCCTGGCGCAGTTCGCGAAGGTGACGCACGACGGCGTGACCTTCCAGAGCCACCTCGACGGCTCGCGCCACACCTTTACGCCCGAGCGGGCCATCGACATCCAGCTCACCATTGGCTCGGACATCATGATGTGCTTCGATGAATGCACGAGCTACCCCGCGACCCACGAACAGGCCGAGGAGTCCATGCGCATGACGCTGGACTGGGCCGCCCGCTGCAAGGAGCATTGGACCGCCACGGGCAAGGCGGACCGGCATGCCCTCTTCGGCATCGTGCAGGGCAGCACCTACGAGGACCTGCGCGCCGAGAGCGCGAAGGCCACCGTGGCGCTCGATTTCCCCGGCTACGCCATCGGCGGGGTGAGCGTGGGCGAATCGCGCGAGGAGATGATGAACGCGGTGGACTGGGCGATTCCCCACCTGCCGGCGCACAAGCCGCGCTACCTCATGGGCGTCGGGCCGCCGGAGGATGTGCTCGAGGCCATTGCCCGCGGGGTCGACATGTTCGACTGCGTCATGCCCACGCGCAACGCCCGCAACGGGACGCTCTTTACCTCCCGCGGCCGCGTCCACGTGAAGAACCTCGCCAACCAG
>CAZLBS010000717.1:0-1633 GCA_964557505.1 uncultured Nitrospiraceae bacterium
GGCGACGGCATTGGACGCGTTGCGCAACTGCTCGACGATCGCGGCTTCTTCCACGCCCTCGATGCGCACTTCGTAGGAAGCCTGCGCGCGGGCCGCGTTGGCCGTGAGCAACAGCACCAAGAAGCCGGCAGCCGCAAGGGCCGTTGCCCGGAAAAAACTCATCATGCTGACCATCGCCCTACCGGCCTCCATCGGCCTCTACGGACGGTGCGGGCGCATGTGCCGGTTCTGGCGCTTCCCGCTCGAGCACCCGCGCGGAATGTTCCGAGATGACGTGCATGCAGATGATGGTGTCGCGAATGAGGGAGGCCGAGGAGTAGCACAAGGCCAGTATGCCGCCCAGCGTGAAGAACCCCGTCAGGTACACATGGTCCGGCGCCCAGATGGCCAACACACCGCCGATAAGACTGGATAGCGCGAAGACGGCAACGCTGATGTACAGGCCGAGCAAGGCATCGCGATGCAGGCGCGAGCGCAGGACCAGATGCCGGGAGAGGATCTTGGCGTGGGCGTCGTAGTGGTCCAGCAGGTGGTGGAACTCCGTGTGCAGCTGGCCGAAGCGCTGGGCCGTCGAGCCGATTAGCAAGGCCACGCCGGGAAGCAAAATGAGCGGCGTCAGCCATAATTCGTTTGCCGTGACCATGGTTTCCCCCTGATGCCTGAAGATGGCCTCTCATCAGGGTACTGAATTCGGCAAGGTCATGTCAGGTTCGGCAGCGATGGAGCCGCGTGCAACCATGGCGCTGCATGACTGGCCCGTCAAGAATTATCCGGTCTTGTCCGCGGCCGGATTCGGCGTCGGGTAGCGTGCGTCGACACGCATCTGCCATTCGTGCAGCATTTCGGCCAATGACGCCACACGTTCGGGGGATTCCGCCGCGCGGTCCCTGGCTTCCCCGAGGTCTTCGCGCAGATTGAACAATTCCTGGCGCCCGTCCTCAAACCACTCGATGAGTTTCCAGTCACCGAAGCGCACGGCCGCTCCCGGGCTCCCGCCCTGGTTCCCGTAATGCGGATAGTGCCAGAAGAGAGGCCGTGGCTCGACCTCGTTGCCGCCCGCGAACAATGGCAGGATGCTTTCTCCATCGAGCGGTGTGAAAACGCCCGCATCGATGCCAGCTGCCGCACAAACCGTGGGGAGGATATCCGCACTTGTGACAGGTACTGCACACCGCGTTCCCGCAGCCGCCACGCCCGCCCCCCGGATGACAAGGGGAACGCGAATACCGCCTTCGTAAAGCCAGCCCTTGCCGGCGCGCAGCGGGAGATTGCTCGTCGGGTGGCCTTCGCTCGTGCTCAAGCCACCGTTGTCGGAGGTGAGGAGGACCAGTGTTTCCTCGGCAATGCCCTGCGCCTCGAGTTCGTCAAGCACGCGGCCGACAGCAGCGTCCATCGACTCGACCATGGCAGCATAGACAGCATGCTCCTGCACGAGGCGCACGCGCCGCTCGGCCTCCTGGCCCCACACGGCCGACTCGGGGAGTTCGTCCAGACCAAGCCGCTTGCGTTTCGCGCGGTACTTGTCACGCAGGTCCGCGGGCGCTTGAAGGGGCGTGTGGACGGAGTAGAACGACAAGACGGCGAGAAAGGGGGTATCGGCATGCTGGGCAATGAACGTGGCGGTTTCCTCGCC
>CAZLBS010000717.1:1643-1980 GCA_964557505.1 uncultured Nitrospiraceae bacterium
CATCGAAGCCCTGCTCGCCGGGCCAATAATCCTCTCCGCCCAGGTGCCACTTGCCTGCGAAAAACGTCGTATATCCGGCCTCGCCGAGAATTTCAGCGATCGTCCCCTCCTCGAGGGGGAGATGAGCGACATAGGGGGCAGGCAGGAGGGGTTTCTCGCGCGTCCAGTGGTTTTCCACGGTGTCCGGCTGTGGCGCGCCGAACCAGTCGGTCGTGTTGAGCCTGGCGGGGTACTTGCCGGTCATGAGGCTGACGCGGGTCGGGCTGCAGACAGGACAGGTCGCGTAGGCGTCCGTGAAGAGCATCCCCTCGCGCGCGAGCCGGTCAATGTTCGGGGT
>CAZLBS010000718.1:0-1978 GCA_964557505.1 uncultured Nitrospiraceae bacterium
CGAAGGTTCCGCTTCCTGAAGCGCACTCAGAATCTCGACACGCTTTATCGAGTCGATTCCTAAGTCCGCGTCTAAGGCCATGCTGAGCTCGAGCGCCTCGGCGGGATAGCCTGTCTTTTCCGAAACGATGCGCAGCAGCAACTGCTCGAGTTCATCCGATGCGGCCACGGCCGGAACGTCTTCCTGTGGGCCAGCACTCAACTCGCTTGGCTGTAGCGCATCCGCGCTTGGCGCGGACGTTGATGGTTGCTCCGCCGATGAACGGGCATGCCCGTTCGCAGGTGAGGGGGAAGGCTCCGGGGCCTCGGCACGTGGCGCAGGCTGTTGCATGGGCGCGGCAGCTTGTTGTGGCGCGGCACTGGGAATCTGTCCTCCCGACAGCATTGCCTGCATGACATCGAGCGCCTTGGTTTGGCCCTCGAGAAACTGGCGGTGCAGGTCGGCCGTTTGCCGCTGCATCTCTTGCAGCGCCAACAATGCATCGGAATGAACAGGCGCGGCGCTTTGCCGCGGCTCAGGGGTACGCACGGGGCGATTCTCCAAGCGGGGAGTGGATGGTTGATGCTGAGGGTTCGTTGCCGTTGATGCGCCGCGGCCCGATTCGTTGCCGCGTGCATCGGCCTGGGCCGGCGCTTCGGGCTGCCGCGGATGTACCTTCGCGCGCGGCGGACGCGGCTCGCGGGGCATCCTGTAGTTCGCGCCGTTTAACGGAATGGTAAAGCGCTTTTTCGACGGCCGCGGCTCGGGCACAAACGAAGCATCCCACGCCGTGAGATCCACGTCATGGCCAAGGGCCGCCAGCGCCGCAAGGGTTTTCGCGAGCCCCGTCATGGCGGGCTGCTTGCCGCCGGAAGCATCCAGCGCAATGGCATGGTGTCCATGGTCGCCCAAGATGCGCTTGGTCAGCCCGGCCAGCACCGGCTTCGGACCCACTTCCACAAACGTTCGCACGCCCATGGCGTAGAGGTTGCGCACGCTCTCGACGAATTCGACGGGATGCGCCAGTTGTTCCGCGAGCAAATTCCGCACTTCATGGATATCTTCCGGATAAGGCTGCGCGGTGGTGTTGGCGATGACCGGCGCATGGCCCGCTTCTAGGGCGGTTTCATCGAGGGCTTCGCGCAAGGGGCCTACGGCGTGCGCCACCAGCGGGCTGTGAAACGCCGCCGACACGGGCAGCTCCGTTGCCGCAATCTTTCGCGCCTCGAACTCCGCGCGCAGTTCTTCCAGCGCCTCGATGGGACCGCTGACCACCACTTGCTCGGGCGCATTCTTGTTGGCGAGCACCGCCTCGCTGCCACACTCCCGCAGTACAGCCTCCACGGTGTCGATGGGCGCACGGACCGCGAGCATGCCGCCGCTGCCGCCCTCGGCCATCAGGTGGCCCCGCAACGACGCGAAGCGGTGAAAGTCTTCCTCGCTGAGGCGGCCCGCTGCGCACAGCGCCGTCCACTCGCCGAAGCTGTGCCCCGCAAAGGCATCGGCCTTCAAGCCAAAGCGCTGCAGCGCGCGCCACGCGCCAAGGCTCAGGGCGCCCAGCGCGGGCTGCGCGATATTGGTGGCGCGCAAGGCAAGGTCCTGGTCTTTTCGCGCCGCCTCGTCAAACGCGGGCAAAGGAAAGGCGTAGTCGCTCAGGCGCCGGTGGTCATCCGGATTCGCGCGCGCATACGCCGCGTTGGCCGCCTCGAGTTCCCGCAGCATTTCGGGGAAGGTGCACGCAGCGCCGCGGAGCATGCCGCAGTATTGCGAGCCCTGCCCGGGAAACAACACGGCCAGCTTGCCGTCCACAGAACCGCGGCCGAAGAAGGCCCCTTCTGCCGTCTGCCAAAATTCCTCATGGGGCCGCGCCGCCAATTCGCGCAAGGCCGAATCGGCCGCCGCCTTCGCGGACTGCTGCTCATCCATCACGAGCAACAGCCGGCAAGCCGCCTGATGATCGAATGCCACGCGCGAGGCCTGGCACGCAGACCGGAGATCA
>CAZLBS010000719.1:0-1977 GCA_964557505.1 uncultured Nitrospiraceae bacterium
GGGGCGGGGGGCGGGTCAGCGGCGGTTGGCGACAAAGACGTAGACGCTTAAGCCAACGATGAGAAGCGCCCCGCCGATGAATGGTTCCAAATCATAGTTCCCGAGGATGAGAGCATCGAGCAGGGTGGTGCCGGTGACCGTCACGAGCAGGCCCGCGAGCAGGCTCTTCGCGACGCTGACTTGGGCGTGGCTCGCCTCGAGTTGCGGATTGGAGGGGTCAGCCACCTGAATGAGGGTTTGGTATACGACGACGCCAATCACGGCGGGGATGGGTACGATCAGCAGCAACTCGATGGATTGCAGCAACTGGTGAATGACTTGCTTTCCATCCTCGACTGGCGCGGATACGACGGCTGTGACCGTGACATAGAGCCAAGCGAGAAACGCGACGAACGAGAGGGCATAGGCTGCCAGGCAGACGACGCCAGTCGTGTAGCGGATGAGCCCGGTTACGAAGGCGAAGGTCGGCAGGGGCGGCAGTTCCTTTGGCGGCTTCTCTTTACCTTGATCAGCCTTTTCGGTCATGTCAACCATCCTCTGGCAGGGGTTTCATGGTGATGTAAACATCGTCGCCTTCCACCTTCAGTCCGTAGCGGCGCAAGGGCGCGGAGTCATGGTTAAGACACTCTCCGGTGCGGATGTTGTAGGTCCAATGGTGGCGTGGACAAGTGATGAGATCGCCCTCCAGCGCGCCTGTCGTCAGGTCCCAATTCTGGTGCTTGCAACTGCTTTCCGTGGCAAACAATTCGCCTTGGTCATCCTTAAAGATGGCGACGTTGCGCGCAAGGATCTTGAGCTTTTTGTAGCGGGCGGTATCGAACTCGCCTCGTTTAGCGACGCGAATGTACTGGGCGTCCATGGGAGTGCGGCCTTACTTTGGGCAATGCGTAAGCTATGGGCGTGTATGGCAGGATAACGCGGGCGGCCATTGTATTGCCAAGGCGGCCATACGCTACTATTGGGTTCAGCGTGCGCTTGGCACGGGGGAACACGGCGGCATGGCAGATCCACTCATCACGCTTACAACGGATTTCGGCACGCAGGACTGCTATGTCTCCGCGATGAAGGGCGTGATTGCGAAGATATGCCCGGCAGCGCGCATCATCGATCTGACGCACGTTATTCCTCCGCAAGACATTCTTGCGGGGGCGCTGTTTTTGGCCGGTGCGACGCACTATTACCCGGACGGTACGATCCATATCGTCGTGGTGGATCCCGGGGTTGGCACGGCCCGGGAAGCGATTGCGGCTGCCGCGGGCGGACAGATCTTTGTATGCCCGAACAACGGGTTGTTATCGTTGATAGCCGAGCGCACCCCCATTGAGCGGGCCGTGCGTTTGGAAAACCGGGCCTACATGCTGCCGGACGTCAGCAAGACCTTTCATGGGCGCGATATTTTTGCGCCGGCTGCAGCGCACATTGCGGCAGGGGTCCCGCTCGATACCTTCGGTTCGGAGACAGAAGTGCAGTTGTTTGACCGCGATCCGGCCTGGGTGGACGAAGAACACCGCTGCATTCGCGGGGAAATCTTGAACATCGACCGCTTCGGCAATTGCATTTCGAACATCCCGAAAGAGCTGATCGCAGGCCAACATGGAGATCCTTCGGTGCGGGTGGACGATGTGGAGGTGGGGCCGGTGCGGGGGGCGTATGGCGATGTGCCAAACGGGCGTCCGCTCGCCATCATCGGCAGCAATGGCATGTTGGAAGTGGCGGTTAATCAAGGAAACGCAGCACAGGAAATGGGCTTCATGCGCGGCTCGCTGGTGGAGATTCGTCTGTGAGCACATCGACCGGGAACAGCGCGCCGCAAGCGATCACGCCTCGGCAGCACTTGGACGCTGCCGTTACCATTCCCGGCTCGAAGAGTTGTACGGCCCGGGCGCTGGCGCTTGCGGCGCTCACGGTGGACCGCAGTCTTCTGCATCAGCCGGCGGACTGCGACGACACGGAGCACATGTTGAATGGGTTGGATGC
>CAZLBS010000720.1:0-624 GCA_964557505.1 uncultured Nitrospiraceae bacterium
GCAAGCTGGGTGTGAAAACCGTGTGAATCTCCTGGCCACACCCCACCGGTCGTAGTCGTTTCTTCTGACAGAAACAACCGCCGTGCCAATGCACTAAAGTGCTTCCCCGCAATACCCACGCGGCGGGGGCAAGCAGAATTCACAGCTGCACTACTGCGCACGAGCGACGTATAGGTAAGAAATCGGCGTCAAGCTTACGCGTGCGTGGGATTGCGCGTTTGCACGACGCTACAGGCATTGGGGGAGCGGGCCGTGTTTCACGCGGATTCGGCGCTGCATTTGCGGCATCAGCGCGGCGCGTGAATCTGGTCCTGCATGCGGTGGCGCATGAGCGTGTTCAGTTCGTCGAGCAGTTCCTGGATGCGCGCGTCGGACGCATCAACTTTGCCGTGCATGCGCATCTCGATGTCGTGCACTTCCTGGTAGTTGTTGATGATGGCCCCGACGACGAGATTGATCAGCACGAACGTGCCCAGCGTAATCCACAGGACATGGTACGCCGTGACGACCCAGTAGCTGCCGCCAAGTGCGATGCCGTCGTAGCGCAGGTCGGTCCAGTCTTCGCAGGTCAGTGCGCGAAACAGGGAGAAGAACGACTCGTGCAGCGTCGCGAATTCAGGTTGC
>CAZLBS010000720.1:634-1967 GCA_964557505.1 uncultured Nitrospiraceae bacterium
AAGATATAAAAGCAGATGATCATGAGCATGCCGATGTAGGTCATCGAGGCGACGGACTTCGTGAGCACGCGCACGATGATGCGCAATTCGGGGATGGCCTTGATGAGCCGCAGCACGCGAAGCACGCGCAAGACGCGCAGCACCGTCGAGTAGGCGGCAATCTGCGGCACGAAGGCACTGCCCACCACCGCAAGGTCGAACAGGTTCCACCCATCGCGCAGGTAGGCCTTGGTGGAAACCGCCCCCAGAAAGCGCAGGAGAATCTCCACCACGAAATAGCCGATGCAGACCTTCTCGAGCAGCAGGACCGTTTCGTTGTGCATGTACGTGTCGATACCGATGAGCCCGGCGTTGAAAATGATGACCGCAATGGACAGGTTGTTGAAGGCCGGGGATTGAACAAGGTGACGGATGGACATTGCCTGCTTACTCCTGCAGATTGCGCGCCTGTTGCCGCGTGGCCTACCATCGCGCATTGACCCATTTGGCGCGGATGCATCCAGACTGCGCCATGTATAGCTTAAGGCATCCGCATGCGCTCGTCCATAGGCAGGGGCAGCGGATGCACAACGGGGAACACGGGCATGCACCACACACCACACGACGGCATGACACGGCGGGGTTTCATGCTGGGCGCTGCGGCCGGTCTCGCACTGCCGGCGCTCGGCGCGCAGGCGGCGGCCCCCATCGAGCGCATCGGGAAACCGCACATGAAGCTGAGCCTCGCCGGCTACAGCTTCAATGACCTCTTGCCACGGCGCGGCCGGCGCAACCAGGAAAACAAGCCGATGACGCTGCTCGACTTCGTGCGCTTCTGCGCGGAGCATAACTGCGATGCCTGCGAGCCGACGGCGTATTACTTCCCCGAGACCATCACGCATGAGTACCTCACGGGCCTCAAGGAAATGACCTTTCGCCTCGGGCTCGATATCTCGGGCACGGCCATCGGCAATGATTTCTGCGTGCGCGGCGAAGAACGGCTCGCGCGCGAAAAGGCCGTGTGCCGTGAGTGGATCGACCACGCGGCGACCATCGGCGCGCCGGTCATTCGCATCTTTGCCGGCAAGGTGCCACCGGGCGGCACGGAAGAGGAAGCCCGCGCGCAATGCATCGCGGCGATTAACGACTGCCTCGATTACGCCGCCGAAAAGGGCGTGGTGCTGGCACTGGAAAACCACGGCGGCATCACCGCGACGCCCGACCAGTTGCTCGCCATCGTCGAGGGCGTGAAGGAATCCCCCTGGTTCGGCATCAATTTCGACAGCGGCAACTTCCGGACGGACGACCCCTACCGCGACCTCGCGCGCATTGCCCCGTATGCCATGAACGCGCA
>CAZLBS010000721.1:0-1963 GCA_964557505.1 uncultured Nitrospiraceae bacterium
CTCCGCCGTGCGCTTCTTGATCGCGGCCCGTTCCAATTCCGCGAGCCGTTCCCGCTCTTTGCCCTGCAAGCTGGCGATGTTCGCGTCGGTCTCCACGCTCAGCCGCGACAGATACGCCTCGAACGCATAGTAGCCGCCGACCTGCCACGCGTCGATCATGCCGCTGGATTGTTGGCCGGCATCGGCAAACATCGCCCGTTGCATCTCGCCAATGCTTGTCCGCTGCGCTTCCGCCGCGCCAATCTCCCGGCGCACCTCGGCCACCCGTTGCGAGCGAATCTCCTCCTCCCGCTTGCGGATGCGCAGCAAGGTCTCCATCCGTTCCCGGCGCGTCGGCATTGCTATCTCCTCCCCAGCGCGAATTGCATGCCCTGCTCGATGTCTTCGAACGCGCCCCGCTCGTACAAATCCTGTTTCAGGAACTGCAGGATGCGCGGCCGGAGTTGACGGGCCCGGTCGATGTCCGGATTGCTCCCCTCTACGTATGCGCCAATATTGATCAAGTCCTCGGCCTCGCGGTACACCGCCATGGCCTCGCGCACTTGCTGGGCCAACTGTTGGTGCGACTTCGGCACCACGTCGAGCATCACCCGGCTGATGCTGTTGAGCACATCGATGGCAGGGTAATGCCCCCGCGAAGCAATGTCGCGCGACAGGACGATGTGGCCGTCGAGAATGCTGCGCACCGCGTCGCCGACCGGGTCGTTCATGTCGTCTTGTTCGACGAGGACGCTATACAGGCCTGTAATGCTGCCGTGCGCCTGCATGCCCGGACGCTCCAGAAGCTTGGGCAAGATGGCATAGACCGAAGGCGGGTAGCCCTTGGTCGTCGGGGGTTCGCCAAGCGCCAGGCCAATCTCCCGCTGCGCCATCGCAAACCGCGTGACGCTGTCCATCATCATCAGCACATGCAGGCCGCGGTCGCGGAAGTATTCGGCCAATGCCGTGGCGAGGTATGCGCCCTTGATGCGCATGAGCGCTGGCTCGTCGGAAGTGGCCACCACCACGACAGACCGCGCCAGGCCTTCCTCGCCCAAGTCCTGCTCGACGAAGTCGCGCACCTCGCGCCCGCGCTCGCCAATCAGGGCGATGATGTTCACGTCCGCGTTGGTGTTGCGCGCAATCATGCCGATGAGCTTGCTCTTGCCCACGCCGCTGCCCGACATGATGCCCATGCGTTGGCCTTTGCCTACCGTGATCAGCCCGTCGATGGCGCGGATGCCCGTAACGATCGGCTCGGTAATGCGCGTGCGTTCAAGGGGCTTGGGCGCGCCGTTCATCAGCTTGATGTCGTCGTGCCCCGGCATCAAGGTGCGCCCGTCGAGCGGATGGCCCAGGCTGTTCACCACCCGGCCAAGCATGTGCGGCCCGACACGAATGCGCTGTTGCCGGTGCGTCGGAATCAGCGGGCAGCCGGGGGCGATGCCCCGAACATCGCCAAGGGGCATCAACAGAATGCGCTTGCCGCGAAACCCCAGCACTTCCACCGGCACGCGGCTCAGCCGGTCCTCCGGCTCGACATAGCACAAATCGCCCACGCGCATGCGCGGGCCGGTCGCCTCGATGGTCAAGCCGACGACATCCGCCACGCGGCCCGCCGAGGTAACCAGCTTCGCCTCGTTTGCACGTTGTATGTAGGACTGCAGCGACAAGGCCATGCGCCTTGCTCCCTTCCGCCGGCCTTACTCCAGCATCTCATCCACGATGCGCTGAAACTGCGTTTGCAGCCGTGCATCCACCAGCAAGGTATCTGTTTGGGCGATGCAGCCCCCTTCGTCCACCTGCCCGTCTTCCCGCACCTCGAGCTGCGCGATGCCCTCGAATTCGTCGAGCAGGGCAGCTTGATGCTCCCGCAGCACGGCCAAATCCCGCGGATGCACCAGCAGCGTCACCCGTTCCTGTTCGAAGAGTTCGGCCAGCGCTGCCCGTGCGGTGCGTTGAATGAGTTCGGGGTCGGTGCGCG
>CAZLBS010000722.1:0-1962 GCA_964557505.1 uncultured Nitrospiraceae bacterium
CATGATGGTTTGGGCCGGCGTAAAGTCATCTTCGACCAATACGCCCCAGCCATTAACGCGCGACGCTAGGAGATCAAAGCGGCCATATGGATCGAACACCCCCGAGATGCCCGTGTTGGCGCAGTGAGCCAGGGGCAGGCGCGTCTCAATGGCCCGCAGCCGAGAGATGGCGAGTTCCTGCGGAATGGCACTGCTGCGGCCGAACCAAGCGAGATTCGTAATCACGACCAGAAGATCCGCCCCCATATCCAGCCGCTCTTGGGAAGGTTGCGAGAACAGCATTTCGAAGCAAATAAGCGGACCGAGCGTTCGCTCGCCTGCATCAATGACGACAGGGGTCTCCCCCGCTTGAAGCGCGCCCATGGCTGGAATCAAGCGCCGCAGCCAGGGAAACCACTCCCCGCCCGGCACGTACTCGCCAAAGGGCGCCAGGAAGATCTTGTCGTAAAAGGCCGTTGCCGAGCCGTCGGGCTCTACGTACACCGACGAGTTCAGATACCCGCCCTCTGGGCTGCGCCGGGCGATGCCGGTAAAGAGCGGCACCCCGGCCTGCTGCACGAAGCTATTCACCGCCCGGGCCATAGTCCTGCTGTGAATCTCGCCCAGCACCAGCGCCTCCGGCCAGAGCATCACATCCATCTCCCGCCCTCTGGCGGCCACGAGGGATTGTTCGGCGGCCTTGTCGACCATGTGCCCGACGTACTCGACATCCCACTTCATTTCCTGAGGATAGTTGGATTGATACATGCCCACGCGGTAGGGCTTCGAGGGGTATTCCGCCGGTTGGAGCCAGTAGGCGCCGAGCAGGTGACTCACGGCCACGATGACCAACCCTTGTCCGAGGCATGCTGAGCGCGCACGGAAGGTGTTTTCCGCGTCGAGCACCTGCATGATGGTTGCATTGACGAAGGCGATGAAGAAGCCGACGAGCGCATAGCCGCCGATGGCTGCCCACTGCAACACGGCCAGATTTTCACCTTGGCTATGGGCAAGGGCGCTCCAGCCGAAACCGCTGAGCGCATTGGCATGCGTGACTTCGAGGGCTACCCAAAGGAACGCGAAGGCAAGCGGCCTCGCCGCTGGCGGCAACACGCTGCGCATCCGGCCATACACGAAGCCCGCGAGGGCCCAGAATATGGCAAGCAGGGCGCATACGCCCACGTATCCGAGAAAGGCGTAGCCCGCCGCCCACATGACATTGGTCATCAGCCAGTTGAGGAGAAAGAGATGAAAGGCCCAGCCGGCGGCGAAAAAGCTGGCCGCTGTTTGAAGGGGCGTTTGCCGTTTGGCGTGCCATAGCAAGGGCACGAGCCCGATCCAGGCAAGGGGCCAGAGATGCCACGCGGGATAGGCCAGCGCAAGCAAGAGGGCTGTGAGCAAGGGCAAAGCAAGCGATTTGAAGCAGGCGAGGCAGGTCATGGCCTACACATCATGCGGCAGCGCGAGAAGCGGTGCAACCCGGCGCCGGCGAGCGCGGCTACAGATCTTCCTCGAGGGCCTCGACTTCCCGTTGAATGCGGTCGGTCTGGCTCCATTCGCGGGCGCGCCAGAAGTTCAGGGCGTTCACCGTCGATGGCTTCAGGTCACGCAAGTCGACGACGGTTGGCGACACAAAGATGAGCAAATGGTTGTTGGTGGCCTCGGCGTTGCGCCCCCGAAACGGCAGGCCGATGACCGGAAGCCCGCCGATAAACGGCACGCGCCGCTCGCTGCGCAAGATCACCCGGCTCGAGAGACCGCCGATGACCAGGGCTTGTCCGTCAGGTACGAGCACGTGACCGGTCTGCTTCCGCGTCGAAAACACGGGCAAGTCGATCCCGCGGATGTTGTCGACCCGGACAATGTCGGTGACATCGAGTTCGGTAAAGTTGAGCCGCACGAGGCCATTGTTCTCGATGGTCGGCTGCACGTTGATGTTCACGCCGATATCCCGCCAGGCGACGTTCAGCACGGGCACTTGCT
>CAZLBS010000723.1:0-283 GCA_964557505.1 uncultured Nitrospiraceae bacterium
CACAAATGGCAAGACGATACCGGCCAAAGTAAGATCAGCAAATGGCTTGACAGGGCCGAAGCAGGCCTTTGCATGCTGATGCCGCATCGCAAGGTGCAACGCTGAAGCGGGAAGCGTATCAAGGAACCGTCCGCCCTGTCCACTCTCATGACATGTGCTGGACAGGCCCACGTGGAAACCAAGGCGCCATTCCGCTAGCATCCCAGCAGGCAGCACAACACGAACAACCGGCGCGGCCAGAGGGGCATACCATGACAGGACGGACGACACGGCGGGGATTCAT
>CAZLBS010000723.1:293-1954 GCA_964557505.1 uncultured Nitrospiraceae bacterium
GCGGCCGGCACGGGACAGGCCGGGGCCCAGGAAGACGCGGAGGGCAGCGCGGGCATGGTCAAGCGGGAATACGGCATATCACTCGCCGGGTGGTCGCTGCACCGCAGCATCGGGCAAGGCAACGGGAAGATCCCCATGCTCGACATGCCCCGGCTCGCGCGCGAGGAATTCGGCATCGACGCCATCGAGCTGGTCAGCACCATGCTCGCCAGCACGGACGGGAGCTACTTGGACGAACTCAAGCAGAATGCCGCGGACCATGACGTCAAGATTCTGCTCATCATGATCGATGGGCAAGGGGCCATCGGCGCCCCCCGCGAGCGTGTCCGCAACCGGGCCGTGGACAATCACAAGCGGTGGATGGACTACGCCGCGTACCTCGGTTGCCACTCGATTCGCATGAACTGGGGCGGCGCGCCCGATGGCGCCGAGAAGAACGAGGATGCCCTCGCCGAGTTCATCGGGCATTCGACCGAGCCCTTCCGCGCGCTCTGCGACTATGGCGAGGAAATCGGCATCAACGTGCTCATCGAGAACCATGGCGGGCCTTCGTCATACCCCCACGCCATGGAGCAGCTCATGGCCGCCGTCGGCCATCCCCGCTTTGGCACCCTGCCCGACTTCGGGAACTTTCCCGGCGATGTCGATAAATACGAAGGCATCGACCGCCTGATGCCATTCGCCAAGGCCGTCAGCGCGAAGTGCTACCACTTCGACCCGGACACCGGCATGGAAACCAAACTCGATTACCCCCGCCTTATTGACATCGTCTGCGGCAAACATGACTACGACGGCTACATTGGCATCGAATACGAAGGCGGCGAACTGAGCGAGTTCGAGGGCATCAAAGCCTGCAAGGCCCTCCTTGAAAAGTTGAAGACGCAGTAACAAGAGAAAGGAAGCACTTAGGGCAGAGCCCGCCGCGCCCTGGGAGGTTTGCCGTCAATGCGGCGCCTCGATGTAAAGGGGCAGCGAACGCGGAGCGCGTGCCCTTTAGTGACAGGGCCAGGCCAGCCATCCACGGGAGAGGCAAGGCAGATCGCACATTTAGGCGCCGCTATCCTTGCTGATGGGGACTACCGGCCGCTGCCTGCTTGCGGACATTGCGCTCCATGAAGTAGGCGCCTGCAATGAGCGCGGGACCGAGGCCAAGCATTACGTAGGGCATGTCGGTGAGGTTTTCCTGGCCGGGCGCAGGGGATTCGCCAAAAACGTTTACGTTCGTATAGACAACGAGGGCGGTGACGGCGAGCGTCCAAGGAACCAAAAAGAGCTGGATAGCGGCATAGGCGCTAACAGTTTCGCGCCGAAGCCAGAGTGCCACGCCCCAGCCGATGAGCAGGGCAAACCCCGCGAGCAGCGGCCAGCCTTCGGCATAGCCCTGCCAAACGAGGATTGTCCCCATGATGAGCATCCAGAGCGTCGAGCCGCCGACCGAGCCAATCCAGGCCCCGGCATTCCATTCAAATGCGGTGGTACGCCGTACGGTATTCGCTTCCATGGGACCCTCCTTTCCCAATGGTCTGCGCCGAATTCATACAACGAGACGGTACCACAAAAGGCGACGGGCTGCCTTGACTGAATCGCCCCCTGTGCGCTAGCCTAGTGGGTCCGTTGCCGGATGGCCAAATTGGTAAGGCGCCTGACTCTGGATCAGGAGA
>CAZLBS010000724.1:0-1953 GCA_964557505.1 uncultured Nitrospiraceae bacterium
CTGGCCGAACCAGGCCAGCAGAATGCGGGTGAATACATTGGTGCGCTCGGCCCAGCCGTTCGCCAGAATCCACTCGCGTGCGCGCCGCAGCGGCGCGCTGTCGATGTCGTGTCCAGCCAGCTTTAGGGCGTAATAGGCCTTGACGGTGCACGACAGATCGCCCTCGCCGCCGTTGTATTCGAGCGTCAAACGGTACCGGCTGCCGCCCAAGGGTTCCAGGGGCACATTTTCCACCGCGCCTGTGAAGCGGCTCAGGCGCTGCAAGCCCGTAATGCCGCTGCCTGCAAAGTCGAAGTTGAGCGTGATGCGCTGCCGCGTTTCTTGACCAGTGGCGTCTACGTACGCGATCGAGTTCATCACCATGAAGTAGGTCTCGCCCGTGAATGCGGGTCCGTCGAAGTCTTCATCAAGGGGCTCGAAGTAGCCAATCAAGACATCGCCCGGGAGGCCATCATTGCGGCTGCCCAGGTTCTCCGCCGTGATGCTCGTAATGTACGGATCGGCACTCGCATCCCACGCGTCGATATCGTCTGGAAGAGGGGTGATGCGTTCGCACGGGCCATCTACTCCCGGCACCTCGAAGCAGATTGGATCAATGTACCGCCCTTGCACAATGCGCACATCCGTGCTCAGCAGACGCACCAGCGCCGGCGCCAGATTCAGCGACTCGAAATTGAGTTGGGCAATTTGGTCGAAGCCCGGCCGCCGCTCGCCCGTGTCCGGGTCGAAAAAGAATGACTCGAAATCCGAATCGATCATGTCTTCATCGGCGAAGCCGTTGTAAATGAAAGCGCAGACCCATTTGAATCCCATGGCCCATGCGGCAAACAGTTGAAGGCGCATCTGCGCTTCACTTGCGATTAAATCGAAATCGCCCCCGCCGGGCTGCCGGAAGGTTTGGGTGAACACGCCATAAGGGAACGGCTCGCCGCCTGTGCCCGCATGCCCGCCAAGCCCGGCCAGGCGCAGGTTCTGCATGCGCTCCAGCATCTTCTGATAATTGCCGCCGCGCCGGACGGCGTCGCCAATGAAAAACTCCGGGTCGGCAAACTCGTATACTCCCCCCGAAATCAGATCGGGCTGGACCTCATCGAGCGCGGGCACAAAGATGTCATCGTCTTTCGACATCTGGCTCAAGGTGCCGAGCACATCAGGATACAGCGTGCGCCATTGGGCATAGGCATCCGCTGTTTCCTGCCGAAGGACTGGATCGCTCAGGTCTTGTTCGTCGCCCGCCTGCAGCGACACGAGATTGCTCTGGTATTGCTGTTCCGTTGCGTCCAGCGTGACATCTGCGGGAATGTTCGGCCCGCCCCCATACCAGCGCGACCACTTCAAGCCTGGCGGAGGCCCCATCAACGTGACATTCGGAATGGCCCACCAGTTCACCGTCGTAAAGCCGGAATCTTCCCAGTCTTGGAGATCAAACTCATTGTTGTTGAGCACCAGGGCCTGAATCTGCAAGCCCTGTTCGATAAGGATCCGGTGCCCACGGTCGAGGTCCGCGACCCCCTTCGCCTCTTGCCCCATGGCGGGAAGCACGGCTATCCAAACCAGCATCAGCATCCCAAGCACCGGGAAGCGCATCATGTCGAATGACTCCTCAAGTCAAGCCCCGGCCCGCCTTCGGCCCACGGCACGTTCACGTCCACATTTTCCCCAGACACAACAGCCGCCAGAGCCTAACACGAAGTTAAAGAAGAGACAATAGGTCACAGGGGTGGAAAATGAGATATGGGCATATGGCAGCCCGTAGGGGAGTCGAACCCCTGTGACAGGACTGAGAATCCTGCATCCTAACCACTAGATGAACGGGCCGTATGGTCGCGGGCAGGCGCGATAACGTGCCGCCCGAATACTGGATTGCATGGCTGCCGGACTAGGACTCGAACCTAGAGTCTCCTGATCCAGAGTCAGGCGCCTTACCAATTTGGCCATCCGGCAACGGACCCA
>CAZLBS010000725.1:0-1308 GCA_964557505.1 uncultured Nitrospiraceae bacterium
ATGCGGGGCACATTGACCAGGAGCCCGGTGAACATGCAGAGGGCCAGATCAAGATCAAGGGCCCGGGCGTCTCCTGCGTCTTGCGCCTCCGCCAATAAACGCTTAAACAACTCCCCCTGCCGCGTATAGATTTCACTCTCCTGACCGTGCGGGGTGAGCAGCAAGAAGCTGAAGGCCGCCGGATGCTCATCGAAAAAAACGTAGCTCATCCGTACCCATGCCTCGACTTTGGCATCGAAGCTCATGCGCGCATCTGCAATGGCCTGCTTCTGGCGAAGCATCTCGCTCACCAGATCTTCGGCAATGCCCCGGAGCAAGGCATCTTTGCTTGGAAAGTGCCGGTAGATTGCGCCCTCTGTAATGCCCGCCCGCTGGGCTATCGCACGCGTCGTAGCCGCCTGCATGCCGTCATTCCCGACGATTTGCACCGCGGCATCAACGATGCGCTGCCGGCTGTTCACCCGTTTCGCTGCGGCCAAGCGTGGTCCCTCCACCACCGTAGTTGCCGGAGCCAGTCTTCCGTTACGGACCGCGGCCAGTTGCCCACACAGAGCGAGGCGCCCGCTGGCCACTGCTTTAGTCCGGTACGAACCACCACGCCAGCGGCCCCTATCCACCTCCACCAACCATACCGGGCGACAGGCGGCAACGTCCACGTGCAGCCGTTCGAGCTTTCGCGGGACGCCCTCCATCCACTCCCAAACTCTTCCCCAACTCGCCACGACCGCGCCATGCATCGCGGGCGCCGGCGAACGCCCCGAAGCCAAGCTTACCGCAATGTCCAATACGCGGCATCCGTCAGATGGGGCGTCTCGTTATAGCCGGCAAGGCTCATGCGGCTGCCCGAAAACTTTACGGTCGTGAAGGCGGCATTGCGTCCATGCCACATAAACTCAAGCGCGCGCCGCGGCGGGATGCCCAAGACATCCTGCATGTGCGCGGCAATGGGACCGCCGCTGGTAAAAGCCGCGAGCACGGCGCCCCGCCCCGCCCGCTCCACCATATGTTGAAGTCCGCCGCATGCCCTCGCATGAAAGTCGTGCCAGCTTTCCAGTCCATCCACACCCAGATCGCCATCTACCCAACGCTCCATGACTGCCGTAAAGAGCCGGTTATACGTCTTGAAGCGTGCGTCATAATCGTGCGCCGACTCGAACGCCTCGAGCAGAGCCGCCAAATCGGGATGGTTCTCTGTTATGAGCGGCAATCTGTCGATAAAGAGATCCTGCACATTAATCTCATTCAGTCCCTCAACGATCTCCATTTCCGGCCAGGGCATGCCGGCTTCTCGCATGGCTGCCCCGCAGT
>CAZLBS010000725.1:1318-1940 GCA_964557505.1 uncultured Nitrospiraceae bacterium
CCGCAGTGCGCTGCTGTGCCGGTGTGACGGTCCGCGGGCCCGCTGAACACATGATCAAAGTGAACCCCTTTGCTGGCAAACCATGCCCCCAATAGCCGCGACTGACGCGCGCCGCGCTCCGAAAGCCGGTCATAATTCCCCGACAAAAACGATGCCTGCCCGTGGCGAATCAGGTATAGGGTGCTCATAATGGACGGAGGATTCCTTTCTCACATAGTCCCGGCCAAGCATGTGGGGCTTCTCGGCGCGGGTATGGTATGCTTCCGGCATGGCCACGCGCAGCAACAAGCCCAGCGCCGAACGTCCACCCGTCCTCCTATTCGATTTCGACGGCGTTATCGCCGATTCCCAAGAAATCTATTACGAACTGCTCGCCGGCGTGTGCACCGAAATGGGCTTTCACGAATTGAATTCCCGGGAAGCATGGTCGAAGATTATGGAGGGCAATGTCGTCGTTGAACTGGCCAAAGCCGGTTTTCCGCTGCGCAAACTGAAGAAGCTCGGCGAAGAATTCCGCCCGCGCATCGAAGAAGCCAACCAGCGCCTTCAACCGTTCGATGCCATGCCTGAGATCATACAAGCCCTGGCGCGCAAGCATCCGCTCTACATCATCACATCGAAC
>CAZLBS010000726.1:0-801 GCA_964557505.1 uncultured Nitrospiraceae bacterium
GTGCCCGTTCTGATGCCGGTCGTGATGGACTTCCCCGTTGTGACTGCGGCGATCGCCCGCACCACGCGATGCGCCATCCTGACGGCCCCCGCGGTTTACGACCCGCTCGTCGCTCTCATTGAGGACACTGCGAAGCAGTTCGCGCAAGTCGTGTCGCAATTGGGGGTCGGAGAAGGCAGCTTCCATCATGCGCGTCCCAACTCGACGCGCCAATTCGTCGAACTTATCCATCTTGCTTCCCATGCCTCTTGAACGTTGTTAACGTATGATTTCCAACGGCAACCGTGCCAAACTATATCATGATTCTGTTAGCGTGTGCCAACTTTCTCACATGGCGAATCACGTGAACAGAACTCGAATTCCTATTGTCGCGCAAACGCGCACTCCGCCATTCTACGCAGGCGCGCCTGGGGCGATTACCTGCCTTGCTGCTGCGCGATGCGCGGACCATGCACCGCGTGCGCACGCCTGCGAACCCGGTGCGGCGCCTTTGCATGCTTTTAGGTAACGCAACGCAACACGCGCGGGTTAACGGGTGCCCCGCATCGGTACGCTACGGAATCAGCGCGTCGCCCAGCGCACTCACGCGGTTCTTCCAGATGTTCCATTCTTCCTGAATGGCGCGCACCACGGATTCCCACGCGCTGTTCTCGAGCGGATAATCGCCGCGTCCCGCCTCGATGAGGCGCTCGTACAGTGCCTCGGTTTTTCCGACTGTGTTGTCGAGTTCGTAGGGCTCGAGCGTTGCGGGGATGCCCTCGAGAAGCGCCTGCTTGTTGTCGAGCACCCAGGCAATGGCCT
>CAZLBS010000726.1:811-1938 GCA_964557505.1 uncultured Nitrospiraceae bacterium
ATGGCCTCGGCCAGTTTCCCCGGCTCCTCTTCCGCGACGAGCCGACCGTTGATGCCATCCTCGATGATGTCGCGGCTGCCGCGCGCCTCGATCGCCGCGAGCGGCACGCCCGCCGCGAGGGCCTCCGCCAACACCATCCCCTGTGTCTCGCTGAACGACGAAAACGCGAACACATCCATCGCGTGATAGGCATCAACGAGGTCCTTGTCGCGCTGCACGCCGGTGAAGATGAAGCGCTCGGGTGTCGATGTGTCGCGCGCGGCGGCTTGCACGTCTTCCATGCTTTCGCCATCGCCAACGATGAGCGCGTACGCGTCCGGGCGTTGCTCGAGCACCGGCGCCATCGCCTTCACGAGGAACACCTGGTTTTTCTCCGGTGCGATGCGGCTCACGTGGCCGATGACGGGCGCATCCGGTGGAATGTCGAAGCGTTTGCGGCAGGCCGCGCCATCGCCGTGCGCGTACTCTTCCTTGTCGAGGCCCGTCGGGATCACCTCGATAGGCGACGTGACCCCTGCCTCTTCGAGTTCCGATTTGATACTTTCCGTCGGCGCAATCACGGCGTCGCAGAGGTTGGCATGGCCCGCGGCCAACTCGTGCACATAGTCGCCCAGCCACGGCGCGAAGTCGGGCACATACTGCCGGTAAAGCTGGTCGTGGGTGTGGTGGGTGACCAGGAAGGCAGGTTCATCTTCGCCGCATACCGCAAGGCCGAGTCGCCCAGCAGAAAGGGATGGTGCGCGTGCACGATCTCGGGCTTGAAGGCATCGAGCCGGCCATCGAGGTTGTACGTGACCGACAGCGGCACGCTGAAGCGCGTCTGGTTGAAATTCTTCAACGCCGGCACGCGGATGACGTCTTTTTCGCCCTCGGGCACCTTGTCGTAATCCGGGGCGACCACGACAACCTCATGCCCCCCCGCACGCAGGCGATCCGCCGTGCGCACGATGGACAGCGTGGCCCCGCCCACCAGCGGCAGATATGTATTCGTAAACATGGCAATGCGCATACGGAATCTCCTTCACGCGACCCGCCAGCTTTCTCTCCCTGTATAGCGCATATGGATGCCCGGCATCGAACGATGGCCGTTGCCGTTCTGACTCGGATTGCGGCGCTGTGATACAGTA
>CAZLBS010000727.1:0-1937 GCA_964557505.1 uncultured Nitrospiraceae bacterium
GTCGCCATCGAAGGCGGAACGCACAACATGATGGCGCCCCCCTTCGAGTTTATCGAACAGTCGTTCTTGCCGCGGCTTCAAGCGATGGGCGCGCACGTGCGGCTCGCACTCGAACGGTATGGGTTTTATCCAAAAGGCGGCGGACGGATTGCCGCTTGGATTGAGCCGGCGCCGCTTGAGCCCTGCCTCTGGCTTGAGCGCCTGGACCGCGTGAAGGTCGAGGGCCGGGCACTCTGCTGCAAGCTGCCGCGCAAAATTGCCGAGCGCGAAAAGACGGCGGTGTGCCGCATCTTGCGTGGGCCGCTCGACCGGTTTCGCATTGATGAGAACGGCAACAGCAATGGGCCGGGAAATGCGCTGCTGCTCCGGGTGCATTGGGAGGATGGCTGCGATGTGTTCTGCGGCTTCGGGGCCTTGGGCAAACCGGCGGAAAACGTGGCGAAAGAAGGGCCGCGGCAGCGCGGGCATTTATTGACGCTGCTGTTCCCGTAGGCCCGCATTTGGCGGACCAATTGCTGATACCGATGGCCTTGGCCGGAGGAGGCGCCTTCGCAACCGTTGCATTGACGGAACATACGCGGACGAACATGCGCATCATTCAGCAGTTCATGGACGTGACCTTTGAAGTCGACGAAACGGAAGCGGCGCGGCCGGTCATACGTATCGCCGGCGGCGGGAATGAAGCAGCACGGGGCCATGAAGAATAAGGATTTGATAGCGCTTGGCCTGCCGGCGGGCGCATGCACGCGTCTCGCGAGGCAGGCCTGTGCCGAGGCATCGCGCTCAGGCATGAACCGGGATGCCATCCGCGAACACGTGAAAAAGCTGGCGCATGCGCCCCGCTTGTATGCCGAAGATGCGGTGTTTGGCGAGTTGGCGCGGACGCTCTGCGCGCAGCAGCCGGAAAGGGCCGCGCCCATTCGCCGCGAAAAGAGCGCCCCCTATGAACAGTGGGGCAAGAAGCTCGATCCGCAAAGCATCGAGCAGATGCGCAATGCCTGCGCGTTGCCGGTGTCGGTGCGTGGCGCGCTCATGCCTGATGCGCACGTAGGCTACGGTTTGCCGATCGGCGGGGTGCTTGCGGCCGACAATGCGGTCATTCCGTTTGCCGTTGGGGTCGACATTGCGTGCCGCATGAAATTGAGCGTGCTCGATATGCCCGTGAAGACGCTCGACAAAAAACATGCTCTCCTCGAACGTGCTATCCACGAAGAGACATCGTTTGGCATTGGCGCATCGTTTTCGAAGCCGCGTCAGCACGAGGTGATGGACAGGGACTGGCGCGTGTCGCCGGTTACCGCGCAACACAAGCAGAAGGCCTGGACCCAGCTTGGCACCAGCGGCAGCGGCAATCATTTCGTCGAGTTTGGGGTGCTGCATCTCGACCGGGCAGACCTTGGCCTGGAAGCCGGACGATACCTCGCTTTGCTCAGTCATAGCGGCAGCCGGGGTACGGGGGCGGCTGTGTGCAGCCATTACAGCGAACGCGCCATGCGCCGTTGCAAAGGCCACATTGATCCTGCCTTGCGGCATTTGTCGTGGCTCTCCCTCGATGAGGAGGAGGGACGCGAATACTGGGCCGCGATGCAACTCATGGGCGAATATGCCAAAGCAAACCACGCGTGCATTCACCAGCATATCGCGGCGCATCTCGGGGCCGAGGTGGTGCTTGACATCGAGAACCATCACAACTTTGCCTGGAAAGAGCGGCACGATGGAAGGGATGTCATCGTTCACCGCAAAGGCGCGACGCCGGCGGGGGAGGGCGTGCTGGGCATCATTCCGGGATCGATGGCCGACCCGGGCTTCATCGTCCGCGGGAAAGGCAACCCGGCTTCGCTGGACTCGGCGGCGCATGGCGCGGGCCGCCGCATGAGCCGCAAGAAGGCGAAAGAGCAACTCTCGTGGCGCGATACGAAGAACTACCTCTCGAAGCA